>JALSTE010000274.1 GCA_026983855.1 Acidimicrobiia bacterium | reverse complement strand
GTGGACATGGGTGACGACATGGGCGGTGACATGGGTGACGACATGATGGGCGACTGATCCCATCGGGGTGATCCGTGGGTGAGGGGTCCGGGCCTGTGGGCCCGGACCCCAGCCGTTTTCCGCTTCCATCTCCCGGGTCGGGAGCCCAACCGCCCAGGGGAATCGAGATCACAAAGCCGCTACCCTGCCCAACTGATGAGTGACACCAGTTCTGCCACCCAGCGGATGACCGACACCCGGGCCGTGGTCCAGCTCGGGATGAAGGCCGCCACCGCTTATGACCGCCCCGATCTGGGGGAGCGGCTGAGGGAGGTCCTGGCGTCCCTCGACGACCGGGCGTTCCACGTCGTCGTCGTCGGGGAGTTCAAGCAGGGGAAGTCATCCCTGGTCAACGCCCTGCTGTCGGCGGCCGTGTGCCCGGTCGACGACGACATAGCGACGGCGGTACCGACATTCATACGTCATGGTGAGGAGGGGTCCGCCGAGGTGGTCTACACCCCCGAGGACGATTCGGATCTCGACACCCCCCTGGATCGCGAGTCCATTCCCCTGGATCGGATCGGATCCTTCGTGACCGAGGGACGGTCGTCGGGTCGGCGGATCCAGACGGTGGAGATCAGCCTGCCCCGCAAGCTGCTGGCCCGGGGGATCGTCGTGGTCGACACCCCGGGTGTGGGGGGCCTGGGAAGTTCCCACGGCACCCTGACCCTCGGGGCCCTGCCCATGGCCGACGCCGTGGTGTTCGTCTCCGACGCCAGTCAGGAGTACACCCGAACCGAGATCGACTTCCTCAGGCAGGCCCAGGGGTTCTGTCCCAACATCGTCTGCGCCCTGACCAAGATCGACTTCTATCCCTCCTGGCGGCGAATTCGGGACCTGAATCAGGGCCATCTCGAGACGGCGGGCATCCCGGCGGAGATCATGCCCCTGTCCTCGCCCCTGAGGCTCAGGGCGGTCAAGACCCGGGACCGGGAGCTGAATCAGGAGTCGGGCTTCCCCCGGCTGGTCGACTTCCTGAACAGCGAGGTGGGGACCCAGCGGGAGGCGGACCTGATCCAGCGGGCGATCACCGACGTACTCGACGTCACCGGCCAGCTCGAGAGCAACTTCGCCGCCGAGAGGGAGGCCCTGGCCGACCCCGAGTCGGCCAAGGCCCTGGTGGAGAGGCTCAACGCCACCAAGGAGCAGACCGAGATGCTCAAGAGCCGTATGGCCAGGTGGAACCAGACCCTCGGCGACGGGGTGGCCGATCTGGCCCCCGCCGTGGACCACGACTTCCGGGGCCGGGTCCGGGCGATCCTGCGGGAGGCCGATGAGGCCATCGAGAAGATCGACCCCGCCGATGTCTGGGACGAGTTCGAACCCTGGCTGTATCAGCGGGTCTCCCACGATGTCGTGGCCAACTACGCCATGCTGCAGCAACGGGCCGCCGATCTGGCCGTCAGGGTCTCGGAGCACTTCGACGACGACAGTGCCGACATAGCCCGCCATCTCGAGATCTACGACCCCTCCCGGGCCCTCGAGGCGACGAACGTCAACGCCCACATAGAGATCGAGAAGGCCACGGCGGGCAAGAAGGCGATGTCGACGCTCACCGCCGTACGCGGCGGCTACATGGGCATGGTCATGTTCGGAATGCTGTCCTCCATGGTGGGCGTGGCCCTGGGCCCCTTCGGTATGGGGATCGCCATAGTGATGGGTCGCAAGGGACTCAAGGACGAGAAGGCCCGTCAGAAGGCGATGCGACAGGCCCAGGGGAAGAACGCGGTGCGCAAGTACTGCGACGAGGTGAGCTTCCACGTCAACAAGGACGCCCGGGACACCGTGCGCCGGGTTCAGCGCCAGCTTCGGGATCACTTCTCGGCTCGGGCCCAGGAGCTGAATCGATCGGCCAACGAGGCCCTGGTGGCGGCCCGTCAGGCGGCCCAGACCGGTGTCGCCCAGAGGGAGTCCCGTCTGAAGGACCTGGACGCGGAGATCCGCCGGCTGGGCAATCTCAGGAAGAGGGCCGAATCAGTGCTGGCCGTGGGGGCCCAGAGTTGAGCAGTCATCTCTCGACCCTGATCTCCGATGTCAGGGAGCTGTTGGACTCGGCGTCGAACGTCTACGCCGGCACCCCCGCCGCCGCCCAGGTGGATCTCCTGCGTGAGCGTCTCCACGCCCCCCTGAGGGTGGCGATAGCGGGAAAGGTGAAGGCCGGAAAGTCGACCCTCCTCAACGCCCTGGTCGGGGAGCAACTGGCCCCCACCGACGAGGGGGAGTGCACCCGCATAGTCACCTGGTACCAGGACGGCACCACCTACCAGGTGCGGGCGGATCTGAAGTCGGGTGAGAGCCGTCAGCTTCCCTTCGACCGGGTCGACGGTGCCGTGCAGGTCGAACTCGGCGACCTGTCGACCGACCAGGTGGAGCGCCTGGAGGTGACCTGGCCCTCCTCGGCCCTGAGGGACCTCAGCCTCATCGACACCCCCGGAATCGGTTCGCTCACCTCCGACGCTGAGGAGCGGGCCATGTCGTTCCTGGTCTCCGACGAGGAACCCACCGCCGCCGACGCCGTGCTGTACCTGATGAAACATCTCCACGCCACCGACATCGGGTTTCTGGAGGCCTTCCACGACGACGAGGTCTCCAAGCCGAACCCCGTCAACGCCATAGCGGTGCTGTCCCGGGCCGATGAGATCGCCACCGGTCGCCTGGATGCGATGGCCTCGGCCCGCAAGATCGCCGCCCGGTACAGCTCCGAACCCAAGGTCCGCCGTATGGTCCAGACCGTGGTCCCCGTGGCGGGACTACTGGCGGAGTCGGCCGCCACCCTCACCGAGGCCGAGTTCCAGGGCCTGGCCCTTATCGGAAAGCTGTCCGGTCGTGAGGCGGAGTCGCTGCTGCTCACCACCGACCGCTTCGTGAACTCCACCAGCGACGTGGGTCTGACGTCGATGGAGAGGGAGCAGCTCCTCAAGAGGTTCGGGGTGTTCGGAATCCGGTTGGCGGCGACGTTGTTGCGGCAGGGCACGGTGACGACCGCCAGCGAGCTCTCCCGGGAG
>JALSTE010000273.1 GCA_026983855.1 Acidimicrobiia bacterium | reverse complement strand
AAACCACAGGATCACACCCAGCCCGGCGTAGAACAACGAACTGGCGTTGACACTGCCCACCGACATGGCCACCAGACCGAGCAGGGCCGGGTACCTCCATCCTCCCCGACGGGAGGCGAGCACCCCCAGGCCGACCAGCCAGGGCAGAGCGGCCCACGCCAGGAGCAGCACCGAGATCCGGCTGGAGTAGGACAGTGCGTAGGGGGAGAGGGCGTAGAAGAGGGCGCCGACCAGGACCGGGCCGTCGGCACGCACCCGGTCGGATGGGTCCGTGCCCTCCCCCTTCCCGGGGCCCGCGGGGAGGGTCGTCGTTCGTGCCCCGAGGATCCCGGCCAGCCACAGGAAGCCGGTGGCGGCTCCGAACAGCAGGGAACCCAGCCAGAGTCGCTGCACCACCCACATGGGTAGTCCGAGGGACCTACCGGCCCAGAAGAAGGGCCCCATGGGCCACAGGTACCCGATGCTCTGGTGGGTGACGGTGCCCAGGGCCCAGTCGGGGTCCCAGAGGCTGCGGGAGGCGCCGAGCACGCCCCCGGGATCGAGGATGAGGTACTGCTTGGTGTCGGCCACCACCTGCCCGGGTCGGGTGAGGAGCAGGGGTAGGTAGGAGACCCCGGCCAGCAGGGCGACCAGTGCGGCGGAGCGCCGCCCACCGCGGATGGATCCCCCCTCGGTACCGGGCGAACCGGTCACGAGGATTCCACCTGGTCGGCCATCAGACGAGCCAGCCGGGCGGCGGTGCGCTCCCATCTCAGCGTCGCTGCCTTCCGCAGGGCCCCCGCCCCCAGGCGACGCCGGAGCTCGGGATCCCCCATCACCCGGGCCACGGCGCCCGACATGGCGGTGTCGCTGGTCAGGATTCCACTGACGCCGTCGTCCACCGCGTCACGGTGCCCGGGGGTGTCCAGGGCCACGCTGGGGGTTCCACACGCCCCGGCCTCGGTGATGGTCATGCCCCATCCCTCGCTGCCGGAGGCCGAGACGACCAGCCAGGCCCTGCGGTAGGCCTCCACCAGCTCGGAGTCGTCGAGGCGTCCCCTGAACTTGACCCGACCCCGGTAGGAGGCCTCCAGGGACGGGCGTTCGGGACCGGTACCGATGACCTCGACGAACGGGCCACCCGTACCGGATTCGATGGATCGCATACCGGCCAGAGTGGCGTCCAGGGCCGCGGCCACCCGCTTGGACGGCACCAGGCGGGCCACCACCAGGACCAGAGGAGCCGGGGACCGCGACCCACCGGGGGTGAACCTGCCGTCCACCCCGGGCTGGACCACGTGAACGGACTCTCCCCGCAGACGGGTGCGCCGCAGCAGCTCCCCGCGACTGGACTCGGCCAGGGTGGCCACCGGGGTGGATCGGTAGAGCGGGGGGAACAGCGAACGCTCGGCCCACCGACCCAGGTGGGCCGGGCCGGGTGGCAGGAAGTCGTGCCAGAGTCGGTCGTGGAGATGGTGGAGCACGGTGAGGCGCGGACGTCCCGCCCACAGTGGCGTCAGGAATGGCAGACCGTTCCAGACCTCGACCACCGCATCGGTGGGGGGTAGGCGCCGTAGCAGGCCCCGGGCCGTCCACAGCGGCACCGCCGAGAGTGTTCCCCCCCGCCTCTCCACCGTCACCCCGTCGCGGAGCACGGTTGACTCCTGGGTCTCGAGCCGCCCGGTACGGAGTGTCACATCCAGTCCCGCCCGGGCCCACTCGCGGGTCACCCGGTCCACGTAGATCTCCGATCCCCCCGAGTCGGGTCGACCCACGTCACGCCACGCCAGCACGGTCACCCGGTTGATCCCGGCCCGGCGCAGATCGGTGTAGGCGCCGGGGCCGTCGCCGCCAGGCGGTTCGCACCGGTCGGGGTCGCCCACAGCGGCGGTGAATCGGTTCACCGGACCCCACCCCCAGGCCCCGGGAGGCCATGGTGGCAACCGGGCCCCGGGCGTGGTGAACTCTGCTGCTCATGGCCGCCTCCCACATCACCCCGTCCGAGGGCCTCCGCCGACGCCTGGTGTCCGAGGCCGAACGTTTCGTCCGGCTCTTCGGGCTGTGGCGTAACGAGGTGGCCGAACCCGAGCCGTTCTACACGGCCCTGGCGGGGGAGGCGGCGGCGGACCTGGATCGCCGCCACGGCCTGAGAGGGGCCGAGGTGCTGGACCTCGGGTGCGGTCCGGGGTACTACACCTCCGCCCTGCGGGATGCGGGGGCCCGGGTCGTCGGCCTCGACATGGACACTGACGGATGGGAGGGCACATCGGGGCTGGTTCACGGTGACGCCACCGCCCTGCCGTTTCCCGCCTCCGGGTTCGACGGCGTGTTCTGCTCGAACCTGCTGGAGCACGTGGCCGACACCGGGGGAGTGCTGGCCGAGATCGAGAGGGTGCTCCGACCCGGGGGTTGGGTGTATCTGTCCTGGACCAACTGGTACTCGCCCTGGGGAGGTCATGAGATGACCCCGTATCAGTATCTGGGGCCGCGACACGGTCCCCGACTCTACGAGAAGCGGCATGGTGCCCCACGCAAGAATCGTATGGGTGAGGGCCTTTTCGCCGTGCACATAGGCTCCACCCTGGACCTGCTCTCCCGTCGGGAGGGACTGGAGGTGGTTTCCGTGGTACCCCGGTACTGGCCCTGGTTGGGATTCATCACCTCCGTGCCGGGCGTGAGGGAGGTGGCGACCTGGAACTGCCTGATCAGACTGAGACGCAAGGGGGATGGCACCCGATGACCGATGAGGGTTTCGAGGCCGCCTGGCGGGCGGTGGCGGGGGTGCAGGGTTGGTTGACCCGGGACCAGGCCCGGCGCATCTGGACGGCGGTGGGACGGGCCGGCACCGACCCGGTGGGTCGACCCCCGGTCTTCGTGGAGATCGGGAGCTTCCGCGGTCGATCCATGATCGTCGCCGCCCTGGCCGCCGGTGAGGACACCGAATTGGTGGCCATCGACCCCCACGCCGGAAACGACCGTGGTCCGGGGCAGTGGCACGGCACCGCCGGGGAGGGCCAGGGCGATCATGAGGCGTTCTGGGACAACCTGGGTCGGGCCGGGGTGGCCGGTC
>JALSTE010000272.1 GCA_026983855.1 Acidimicrobiia bacterium | reverse complement strand
GAAAAGTCATCACTCTCCCCCGAAGCCCACACAGAGTGACCCACGTCACACTCCACTGTCAAGGGCTGGGAGGATGGTTGGGGAGCCGGCCGGACAGCAGGTCCACGAGACCGGGGGTCTTCCACCACTGCGATGGTCTACCTCTGGCGGTTGTCGGTGAGGTCAGGGGTTCCACGATCCCCAGTCGGTGCAGGGTGGCCAGGGCGTTGCGCGCCGCTCTGGGGGTCACCCCGATGGCGTGGGCGGCGGTGGAGGCGTTGATCACGGGGTGGGAGGGCAGCACGTCGATGAGGCGACGGGCCGAGGCGTCCGAGCGCAGGGCCCGCACTGATTCGAGGGCGTGGTCGCGCCAGCGCGAGACCGCCAGGGCCAGTTCACCTTCGATGGTGGTGGCGGCTGCCAGGGTCTCGGCGAACCAGGTGATCCACCGTTGGCGGGGGCCGTGGCGGAAGAGATGGAGGCCACTGAGGTAGCCGCCGGGATCCCGGGCGATGGTGAGGCTGACGGGGGGTGGGGTTCGGAGGACCACCCCCCAGTGTCGGAGGATCCAGCTGATCAGGATGCGGCCCAGGCGTCCGTTTCCGTCCCCGTAGGGGTGGATGGTCTCGAACTGTCCGTGGGCCAGCGCGGCCTGGGTGACGGGGTCGAGATCCCGGCGATGGCAGAAGCCGATCAGGTCGGCGACGAGGTCGGGAACCAGTTCCGGTGGGGGTGGCACATAGGCGGCGTCGAGGGGGGAGGAGCCCCCTATCCATCCGGGGGCCCGGCGGAATGAGCCGACGAGTTCCGCCGGCAGGGGACCGTGGGCCATGAGCCGGCGGTGCCAGCGGTGCAGGGTCTCGATGGACAGATCGTCGTCGAGCGCTCTCTCCGCTACGGCCAGATTGTCCGCGATCCAGGCGGCATCGCCTGAACCGACCTGGTGGTCGGCCAGCAGTACGAGGGCCGGATCGGCGTTGAGCCCCTCGATACTCGAGGACGCTATTCCCTCGGCCCGCAACAGGAGGCGGGCCAGGGGCTCCCAGCCGGGGGGGAAGGAGTTCTCCATGGCCTCCATCAGGGCGAGGGCCCGGGATGTCGCCCTCGCCGTGGAGAGGCTCTCCGGTGGGGGTGCGTCACCGAGGGGGTCGGGAACCCAGGCCCGGGCCCGTCGTCGGCCCCATGTGATCTCCTCATGGTGACCGTGGCCCTGATCCACCCGGGGTTCCTTCCGCCGGCGACCTGAACTCCCAGCTAGGGGAAGAATACCTTTCTAACGTTCCGATAATGCGTTCTTTGGGGAAGGATGCGGTTTCAGGGTGTGGGTTGGGGGCTGATGCGGGGTTGGATTTCGGCTACTTGGGTAGTGGTGCTGGTGGTGACGGGCGTGGTGGTCGGGATGGGGCGGATGGTCTCAGTGTCGCCGCGTCCGGGTTCGGGAAGTTCCGGCACCAACGGGTCCGCTCACCGCTCCACGCCGACCCGCCCAACTGAGCGCTCGTTGCCACCACCACCCCGAAACCCGCTGAGATACGAAGAGTTGCCTACCGGGACCGGTGGCCGACGGCCCCGGCGATTGCGATTTTTTCGAATTGCTCTATCATGGAAGTCGACGCAAGGAGCAGCCGACATGTCCTCATCGACAGTCGAACACACGGTCCTCCCGCCCGAGGAGTCCCTCGATGGCCTCCTGGCACTCCTGACAAGGGCAGATGCCCCGTCGACGACGTTGATCGGCCCCGGGGGTGAGCACCTCGTTCTGCCACCGGAGGTCTTCGAGGTCCTCCGCGATGTCGTGACGGCGATGGCTCAGGGCCAGGCGGTCACCGTCGCCCCGGTGCATCAGCGCCTCACCACCCAGGAAGCCGCTGACCTGTTGGGCATCAGCCGACCCACGTTCGTCAAGCTGCTCGAGGACGGCGAGATGCCCTACGAACAACCCGGACGGCACCGACGTGTGCTGCTCTCCGACGTCCTCGCCTATCGCAAGCGCCGGTCCGTGCAGGCTCGCGACGCGTTGGACCGGATGGTCGAGATCGCCGACGAGAGCGGCATGTACGAGCTGACGGCCACCCCCGAGCGCACTCGTTGAATACTGCTCGTGTCGTTCACCGTCGTCCTCGACACGTGCGTGCTCTATCCCGCACACCTTCGGGACACCCTTCTCCGGCTGGCCGAACGGGGCTTGTACCGGGCGCAGTGGTCCGACGACATCCTCAACGAGCTGGAACGCAATCTGGCCGAAAGCGGTGTCGCGCCGCTGGCGGTCTCGCGCCTGGTGGAGCAGATGCAGCGAGCGTTCCCTGACGCCAGAATTTTCGGATACCTGGCACTGATCCCCACCATGACCTGCGATGAGAAGGATCGACATGTCCTCGCTGCCGCGGTGCGGGCGGATGTGGCAGCGATCGTCACCTTCAACGTCCGCGACTTCCCCGAGGACAGCGTCGATCCCTTTCAGATCGAGGTGATAGACCCCGACGCGTTCCTTCTCGACCAGCTCGACCTCTCACCCAGGGCCGTCCTCGAAGAACTCGAACTCCAGGCTGCGGCCAACCGCCGAGAACCAAAGCCGGTTGCCGCGCTGCTCGATGCTCTCGCCCGAGCCGGTGTTCCCCAGTTCGCCGACGAGGTCCGACGGCACCGTCTGTGAATCCGCCGGAACCGAGATTCGGTTCGTCACTCGCCGACCGGCGCCTCCCGTAGTGGGATCGTCTCCGAACCGCGCCCAGTCAGCGACAGATCGAAGAAGCCCTCCCCCGGACGCTGCGCGGATGGTGCGCCGAGCTCGATGACGGTCGCAGCTTCTGGTGGACCGAATGGACGAGGATGATCGACGCCGCCGTCACCGCAGTGCGGACCGGTGATCCCCGGTTCCACGACTATTGAACGGATGGTCGTTAACGCCGGTCTCGGTTCACGCCGGGGTGGTCCTGTTGATCACACCCGCCAGATCTGTTCGTTGTCGTTCACCCAGGCCGGCATCTCCTCGCCCTGCGACGGCTCCCCGATGGGATCGATGTGGCCCTTCACCCGGTGACGGTGAACGGTCAGGCGGGGTGGTACCTCACCGAGGGGG
>JALSTE010000271.1 GCA_026983855.1 Acidimicrobiia bacterium | reverse complement strand
CGACGCCTACGCCTGGTCCTCACCGGTGATGATCGGCAGTTTCATCGCCGTGGCCCTGCTGGCCGGGGCCTTCGTGGCCCAGGAGAGAAGGGCCCCCGAACCGATCCTCCCCCTGCACCTGTTCGGGATCCGTACCTTCGCCCTGGCCATGGTGATCAGCCTGGCGGCGGGAGCGGCGATGATGTCGGCCAACGCCTTCCTGCCCCTGTTCCTCCAGGTGGTGACCGGCACCTCGGCCACCTCCTCGGGTCTGCTACTGGCCCCGATGATGATCTCGATGACCATCACCGCCGCCATCGCCGGGAACCTCACCACCCGCACCGGTCGCTACAAGTGGCTGCTGGTGGTGGGGCCCCTGGCGTCCACCGGTGCCCTGTGGGGCCTGTCGGGGGTGGGGGTGTCGACCACGTCGGGTCAGGTGACGATGTGGATGATCCTCATGGGGGTCGGTATCGGGATGCTGTTCCCGACCATCACCACCGCCACCCAGAACGCCCTGGCCCTGTCCGACCTGGGGGCGGGCACCGCCGCCATCACCTTCTTCCGCAGCCTGGGACAGACCATCGGAATCGGTGCCTACGGGGCGGTCCTGGCCGGTTTCGTACACTCCGAGCTACCCGACCTGCTGCCCCCCGGGTCCACCGATCTCGATGTCGACCGCCTGCTGAACACCCCGGCCCGGATCAAGCTCCTGGACCCCGGCGTGAGGGACGCCGTGGTGAGGACCGTGGCCGACGGCACGGCCCGGATATTCGCCCTGGCCACCCTGGCGGCGGTGGTCACCATCGTCACCGGGCTGATGATGAGGGAGGAGCCCCTGCGGGACTTCTCCGCCCTGGCCGCCGACGAGGCCTCAAACGCCGGCGGCCCCGAGGGCCACCACCACGATTCCCCCGGCCATGACGGCCGAGGCCAGGGTCCGGCGGGGTCCCAAACCCTCACCGAGTAGCAGCCATCCCCCCAGGGCCCCGAAGAGGACCGAGGTCTCCCTGATGGCCGAGACCGGACCCACCGCCGACAACCGGGCCGCCGCCAGAACCAGGACGTAGGCCAGCACCGAGAGGAAGCCACCGATGGCCAGTCTCCGACCCTCGGTCCTGAGGATCCCGGCGATCACCCCCCGGTCGATCCGGATCAGGACGACGGGTGTCACCAGGAGGGTCTCGACGAGGAACTGGGTGATCGTGTAAGCCACGCTGGAATCCAGATGGCGCACTGCCGAGGTGTCGATCAGGGTGTAGGTCGTGATCAGCAGCCCGGTCAGCACCGCCCAGCCGACACCCGCGGTGGAGCCACCGGCGCCGAACGTGAACACCCCGAGGGCCGCCACCACCAGAACGACCCCGGCCAGTTCGGCGACCCCCACCCGGTCCCCCAGGAGCACCATCCCCCCCACCGTGATCAGCAGGGGGCTCATTCCCCGGGCCAGGGGGTAGGCGAGGGACAGGTCGGCGTGCTCGTACATCTCGGCCAGGGACAACACGTAGGCCATGTGCACCAGTCCCGTGGCCACCATCCACGCCCACACCGAGAGGGGGGGTCCGCCCAGGGCCACCAGCACCGGGCTGAACAGGACGGCCCCGATCCCGAGCTGGGCCCACACCGCCACCAGTCGGTTGCGGGAACCCTTGGCCAGCAGGTTCCACGAGGCGTGCATCGCCGCCGAGGTCAGCACCAACCCCAGTGAGAGCGGCGACACCTCCCCTACCGGGAACTAGCTGCCGGAGGCGTCGGAGGGCTTCACCGGCTTGGGCTCCTTGGGCAGACCGAGGACCCTCTCACCCACGATGTTGCGCTGGATCTCCGCCGTCCCCCCCCAGATGGTCTCCGAGCGGGAGAAGAAGAACGCCGACTGCATGGCCGACACCGGGTACTCGGGGGTGCCCTCCCGACGGCCCAGCCCCGGAACCGACTGCTCCTCCAGACCACCGGAGAGGATCTGCCCGTCCATGCCCATGATGTCTATGTAGAGCTCCATCACGGTGCGGTGGTACTCCGACCAGTTCATCTTGTTGAGGGCGCCGATGGCGGCGGCCTTGCGGTCCTTGTTCAGCACCGACGCCAGGGACCTCAGACCGTTGACCCTCATGATCTGCACCTTGGAGTGGGCCCAGGCCAGCTTCTGGCGGATCAACGGGTCCTCCAGACGGCCGCGGCGGCGGGCGGCGTCGATGATGAGGTCCAGCTCCCGCTCGAACCGGCGGTAGCCGGTGGTGGCCGAGGTTCCCCGCTCGAACCCCAGGGTGGTCATGGCCACCTTCCAGCCGTTGTTCACCCCTCCGACGACGTTGTCGGCCGGACAGCGGGCGTCGGTGAAGAACACCTCGTTGAACTCCTGGGAGGAGTCGACCTGCTTGATGGGACGAACCTCCACCCCCGGTTGGTCCATCGGCACCAGCAGGTAGCTGATCCCGGCGTGCTTGGGCACGTTCGGGTCGGTGCGGGCCAGCAGGAAGCAGTAGTCGGCGTTCTGGGCCTGGGTGGTCCACACCTTCTGGCCGTTGATGATCCACTCGTCGCCGTCGAGCTCGGCCCGGCAGGCCAGGGAGGCCAGGTCCGACCCCGATCCGGGCTCGCTGAACCCCTGGCACCAGCGGGTCCTTCCCTGCAGGATCCCGGGTAGGAACTCCTTCTTCTGCTCCTCGGTGCCCCACTGCAGGAGGGTGGGACCCACCAGGGTGTCGCCGAAGAAGTCGGCCCTCATCGGCGCCCCGGCCCGGTCGAACTCCTCGGAGAGGACCACGCCCTCCATGGTGGAGAGACCCTTGCCCCCGTACTCGGTGGGCCACGAGGCGCAGATCCAGCCCCCGCCGTAGAGCTTGGCCGGCCACTCGCGGTTGAACCGCCGCCTCTCCTCCCCCTCGAGGTGAAACTCGGGATTGCGTTCCCCGTCGGGTCCGAACCAACCCTCGGGGAGGTTCTCCCTCAGCCACTCTCGGATCTGGATCCTGAACTCTTCTGCTTCCGGCGGGTAGGTGAGGTCCATGGGGCCCACGTTACCGACGGG
The DNA here is from genome assembly GCA_026983855.1 of Acidimicrobiia bacterium. Taxonomy (GTDB): domain Bacteria; phylum Actinomycetota; class Acidimicrobiia; order Acidimicrobiales; family Poriferisodalaceae; genus DRKF01. The sequence continues at coordinate 53 of JALSTE010000271.1, read as the reverse complement.
TAACCCCCGCTTAACAAACCCGGCCCGCCGCCAGGGCCGGGGGCGGGGTTTCC
>JALSTE010000270.1 GCA_026983855.1 Acidimicrobiia bacterium | reverse complement strand
CCAGTCGGGCCTGACGCTCCTCCTCCTGACCCATGGACGTCCACACGTCGGTGTAGACGACGTCGGCGCCGCGGACGGCGGCGTGGGGGTCCTCGAGGACCTCGACCCTGCCTCCCAGCTCGGCTATCCGGGCCAGATCACCCGGGGTGGGACCATACCCGGCGGGGGTCGCTATCCGGGTGTCGATTCCGGCGATGGCGCAACCCAGGGCCAGGGACCGCCACACGTTGTTGGCGTCACCGACGTAGGTGACGGTCAGGTCGTCGAACCCGCCGAACACCTGCCGGATCGTGAGCAGGTCGGCCAGGGCCTGCATCGGGTGGGCCCGGTCCGAGAGCAGGTTCACCACCGGCACCGCGTCCGCCTCGGCCATGCGTTCCAGCACCCCGTGGTCGAACACCCGGGCCGCGACCACCGCGTGGTACCCGGCCAGAACCCGGATCACGTCCCGGGCGGACTCCCTGCGGTCGATCGCCATCTCGGGGTCGGTCAGGTAGACGGGGTGGCCTCCCAGCTGGAACACCGCCATCTCCATGGAGTTGCGGGTCCGGTTCGAGGGCTTCTCGAACACCAGGGCCGCACCCCTCCCCTCCAACACCCGCCCGGGGTCGGGGGCCGAGGAGAGTTCCAGAACCCTCTCCAGCTCCCCGGGGCTCAACTCGTCTATCTCCAGGAAATGGCGCATCACCGCTCTCCTCGTGGTGTGTCTGGCGAATTCGACCGGCGGGTGACCGGCTGTGGATCCGAATCGGCCGGGTCGAGGGCCTCATCGGTGATCATGGTGCCGATACCGGCGTCGGTGAAGATCTCCAGCAGGGTGACGTGGCTCAGCCGGCCGTCCAGCAGGTGGGCGCTGGTGACCCCGTTGCGCACGGCCTCCACACAGGCCTCGATCTTGGGGATCATCCCCCCGGCGATGGCCCCGGTGGACATCATGGTCTCCAGGGTGGAGGCGTCGATCCGCCGGATCAGGGAGTCGGGGTCGTCGACGTCGGCGAGCAGGCCGGCGATGTCGGTTAGGTAGATGACCTTCTCCGCCCCGAGGGCGGCCGCCACCGCCCCGGCCACGGTGTCGGCGTTGATGTTGTAGGCCTGCCCGGCGGTGTCGGAACCGATGGTGGCCATGACCGGGATGAGACTCTCCGACAGGAGCTGCTCGATGATGGCGGGGTTCACCTCGCTGACGTCACCCACGAAACCCAGGTCGGCGTGCCGTTCCCGGGCGGTGATGATCCCGGCGTCCTGACCCGAGAGCCCGACCGCCAGGGGACCGTGAACGTTGATGGCCGAGACGATGTCGCGGTTGACCTTACCGACCAGGACCATGCGGGCGATGTCGAGGGTCTCGGCGTCGGTGACCCTCAGACCATCCCGGAACACCGACTCCTTGCCCAGGCGGTTCATCATCTCGCCGATCTGGGGTCCCCCGCCGTGGACCACGACCGGCCGGATCCCCACCTGGCTGAGCAGCACCATGTCGCTGGCGAACTTCTGGGCCAGGGCCCGGTCGACCATGGCGTGGCCCCCGAACTTGACCACGACGACCCTTCCCCGGAAACGCCGGATGTAGGGCAGCATCTCCACGAGCACCTCGGCCTTGGCCAGGTACTCCTCCATCGAGGGACGGTTCACGGCAGCAGGCCCACGGTCGGCAGGCCGGTCCGTTCGTCGAGACCGAGGGCGATGTTGGCGCTCTGCACCGCTCCTCCGGCGGAACCCTTGCACAGGTTGTCGATGGCGCAGAACGCCGTGACCAGGCCGGTGCGGGGGTCGACCCGGGCCCCGACCTGGGCCACGTTGGAGCCCATGACCGCCTTGGTCGAGGGTGAGCCATCGGTGACCACCACGAATGGTTCCCCGAGATAGCGGGACCGGAGGACGTCCAGAACCTCGGCGGTGCCCAACCCCTCCCCCGCCGGTGTGGGCTGCCCGTGGCAGGTGGCCAGGATGCCCCTGTTCATCGGGGCCAGATGGGGGGTGAACAGCACCGGGCCCCCGAGGGCCTGGTCCATCTCGGGGGTGTGGCGGTGTCCGTCCAGGCCGTAGGCGGCCAGGTTCTCGTCGACGGCGCAGAACTGGGTGTTGGCCCGGGGACCCCGACCGGCCCCGCTCACACCCGAGGCGGCGTCCACGATCAACCCCGAGGACCTGACCACACCGCCCTCCACGAGGGGGGCCAGGGCCAGGATCGTCGCCGTGGGGTAGCAGCCCGGTACCGCTATGCCCCGGGCTCCCCGCAGGGCCTCGCGGTGGTACTCGGGCAGGCCGTAGACGAACTCGGGGAGCAGCTCGGGGTGGGTGTGC
>JALSTE010000269.1 GCA_026983855.1 Acidimicrobiia bacterium | reverse complement strand
GGCCATGGGCCTTTCTCGCCTCCCCCACGGGCGATGTCGAGGGTTCTGGCATCATGCGGCCACACCTCATACCCTCTTGGGGGTCATGGCTCACCGAGAGTGTCGAGACAGAACGGGAACCCGCTCACAACGGCGACGGGCAGTGACCCGCCGCCGATTGTTGGAGGCCGTACGGCACCTGGTGGTGGAACACGGGCCCGACGGTTTCTCCGTGCAGCAGGTCACCGAGATGGCCGATGTGGCCCTGGGCACCTTCTACAACCACTTCACCGACCGTCTCGACGCCATCGACCAGGCCTTCGAGGCCGAGATGCTCCGCCAGGAGTCAGGCAACGAGGCCCTGCTCGAGACCGCTCCCGACCCCCTGCACGGCCTGGCCCTGTCGGCCTGCATCGTGATCCGGCGGGCCTCTCTCGACCCCGACTGGGCCCAGTTCGCGGCCACCGTCGGCCGCGAGGGCCTGTGGGCCTGCCTCGGGGGGGTGGACCGGGCCCGGGAGATACTGGCCTCGGGGGCGGAATCGGGGCGGATCACCGTTCACCACCCCGACCAGGCCCTGCGCACCGTGGGCATGGTGGCCCTGGCGGCGGTGATCGCCCTGGTCGCCGAGGGGAAACGGGGCGAACCCGATCTGGACACCTCCTACCGGCAGGCGGTCCAGTCGGTGTGCGGGATCCTCGGGGCCGACACCGAACGCACCGAACAGGTGACCCGCTGGTGCCTCGACACCGTGGTCACCGCCTCCTCCAACTGACCCACACCGCGACCGGATCCCCCGGAGTCGGCTATACAAATTCGGTGCCCGCGCCCCCCGTCCCCGCCGCCCCACCCACCGACATCGTGGTGTCCCTGGTCGGGGTGAGCGTACGGCTCGGCGGCACCCTGGCCCTGGCCGACATCGATCTGACGATCAGATCCGGGGAACACTGGGTGGTGCTCGGACCCAACGGCGGGGGCAAGAGCACCCTGTTGTCCATCATGTCGATGTACCAGCATCCGACGGGGGGAACCGCCACCATCCTGGGCCGGACCATGGGCCGCACCGACGTGAGAGAGCACCGCCACCGGATCGGACTGGCCGGTTCGTCCCTGGAGAAGCGCTTCCGGGAGTCCCTCACCTCCATGGAACTGGTGGTCACCGCCCGGTACGGGGCCCTGGAGCCGTGGTGGAACGACTACGACGATTCCGACATGGCGAGGGCCCGCTGGTGCCTCGAGCGGATGGGTGTGGGACATCTGGCGCCACGGTCCTTCGGCACCCTCTCCTCCGGCGAGCGCAAGAAGGTGCAGTTGGCCCGCACCCTCATGACCGAACCCGAACTGATCCTCCTCGACGAACCCGGGGCCGGGTTGGACCTGGCCGGCCGGGAGGGCCTCATCTCCGACCTCACCGACCTGACCACCGACCCGGCCACCCCCCCGATGGTGCTGGTCACCCACCACGTGGAGGAGATACCCCCCGGCTTCACCCACGGCCTGCTGCTGTCGGGGGGACGGATCGTCGCCGTCGGCGCCGTGGAGGAGGTACTCACCGCGCCGAACCTCTCCCTCTGCTTCGGCCTGGAGCTCGAGGTCGAGCATCATCGGGGCCGCTGGGCGGCCCGGACCCCCCACCGCTGAGGGACGCGGCCGGGCACTCGCCCCGTCCCCCGTGTGACCCTGGCCACACCGGCGTGGGAGACTGACGTCCATGACAGCGAACATCGGCAGCTATCTCACCAAGAGGGCGTTCCTCAACCCCAACGTGGAGGCCCTCTACGACGTGGCCTCGGGCGACAGACTCAGCTACGCCGAGTTGAACGCCATGACCAACCGCACCGCCAACGCCCTCACCGACCTGGGCGTGGCCAAGGGGGACAAGGTCGGGCTGCTCATGATGAACGGCAAGGAGTTCGAGGAGACCTTCTTCGCCGTGGCCAAGCTGGGAGCGGTGGTGGTCCCCCTCAACTGGCGCCTGGTGGCCGAGGAGTTGTCGTTCATCCTCACCGACTCCGACACCACCACCCTGGTGTTCGGCACCGAGTTCATCGCCACGGTGGAGGAGCTCCACGCCGCCGGTTCCACCCCCATCCGGGAATGGGTCCACGTCGGTGACCCCTCGGCCCGGCCGGAGTTCGCCGCCCAGTTCGAGGAGATCCAGAGCCTCGCCCCCACCACCGAACCCGACGTCGACATCTCACCCGACGACCTCCTCTACGTCATGTACACCTCGGGTACCACCGGCCTGCCGAAGGGGGTGATGCACACCCACCACACCGCCATGTGGGGGATCCTCACCGTCGACGCCACCGCCGACCAGCACTTCGGCGACCGCTACCTGGTGGCCCTGCCCCTGTTCCACGTCGGTGCCCTCACCCCGGCGGTGGCCGCGGTGTTCGCCGGGATCACCCAGGTGGTCATGAGGGAGTTCGACCCGGTCAAGGTCTGGAAGCTCATCGACGAGGAGAAGATCACCACCGGGTTGCTGGTGCCGGCCATGCTCCAGTTCATGCTGCAGTTCCGGGAGGCGGCCGGAGAGGTCGACTACAGCACCGTGAGATGGTTCATGTCGGGGGCCTCACCGGTGCCCAAGAGCCTCATCGAGGCCTACGCCGAGATCGGAATCGAGATCCACCAGGTGTACGGGCTCACCGAGACCTGCGGCCCGGCCTGCCTGATAAGCCCCGACGAGGCCATCGCCCGGGCCGGATCCACCGGCAAGGAGTTCTTCTTCACCGAGGTGAAGCTGGTCGACTCCAAGGGGAAGATCTGCGCTCCCAACGAGCCCGGCGAGGTTCTGGTCAAGGGCGAGCACATCATGACCGGCTACCTGAACCGACCCGAGGCCACCGCCGAGACCGTGGTCGACGGCTGGCTGCACACCGGGGACCTGGCGGTCATGGACGCCGATGGGTACGTCTACATCCAGGACCGGATCAAGGACATGATCATCTCGGGGGGAGAAAACGTGTACCCGGCCGAGATCGAGAACGTGATCCTCCAGCACGAGGGGGTGGCCGACTGCGCGGTCATCGGTGTTCCCTCCCAGAAGTGGGGAGAGTCGCCCTGCGCGGTGATCGTGAGGGCCGACCCCGACCTGGA
>JALSTE010000268.1 GCA_026983855.1 Acidimicrobiia bacterium | reverse complement strand
ATCTATACCCGGCCGATGGCCGCGTGACGACCACCAAACGGGCACAGATCCCCCCACCCCCGATCTATACCCGGCCGATGGCCGCGCGACGACCACCAAACGGGCACAGATGGTGGGGGGTGGGGGTGGGTAGCCTGTGGCCACCCATGAAAACCCCCGATCCCCTGCCGAGCCTGCTTCCCGACACGACGGCGGGGGGTGCGGTCGACGCCGATCTGCTGCTCGACACCTTCCTGGGCCACGTGTCCGATCTGGGCCTGGACCTCTACCCGGCCCAGGAGGAGGCCATCCTGGAGATATTCGAGGGTCACAACGTGATCCTGAACACTCCCACCGGGTCGGGAAAATCCCTCGTCGCCCTGGCCGGCCACTTCGCCGCCCTGGCCCAGGGTCGTAGGTCCTGGTACACGGCACCGGTGAAGGCCCTCGTCAGCGAGAAGTTCTTCGCCCTCCGCCACGACCTCGGCGAGGAGAACGTGGGGATGATCACCGGGGACGCCTCGGTCAACCCCGACGCCCCCGTGATCTGCTGCACGGCGGAGATACTGGCCAACACCGCCCTCAGACTGGGTCCGAATGCCCCCGTCGACCTGGTCATCATCGACGAGTTCCACTACTACTCCGACCGGGATCGCGGCTGGGCCTGGCAGGTTCCCCTGCTGGAACTCTCCGAGGCCCAGTTCGTCCTGATGTCGGCGACCCTGGGGGAGACCGGATTCTTCGTCGACGCCCTCGACGAACTCACCGGCCGCACCACCACCCTGGTCCGCTCCACCGATCGGCCGGTCCCCCTCGAGTTCACCTACCGGGAGACACCACTCCACGAGACCATCGCCGACCTCCTGAAACTGGATCAGGCCCCCGTGTACCTGGTCCACTTCACCCAGAAGGCGGCCACCGAGGCGGCCCAGTCCCTCACCAGCATCGACATGCTCACCAAGGAGGAGAAACAGAGGGTCAAGGAGGCCGTGGGGGGCTTTCGGTTCGACAGCGTTTTCGGTCGGGATCTCCGTAGGTTCGTCCTCCACGGGGTCGGGGTGCATCACGCCGGATTGCTTCCCAAGTACCGACTTCTGGTGGAACGACTGGCCCAGGCCGGGCTACTCAAGGTGATCTGCGGCACCGACACCCTCGGGGTGGGGGTGAACGTGCCCATCCGCACCGTGCTCTTCACCCAGTTGTGCAAGTGGGACGGCTCCCGCACCCGCGTGCTCTCCGCCCGTGACTTCCATCAGATAGCGGGAAGGGCCGGTCGAAAGGGATTCGATGACGAGGGCCACGTCTGGTGCCAGGCCCCGGCCCACGTCATCGAGAACCTCAAGCTGGAGGCCAAGGCGGGGGACGATCCCCGCAAGAGAAGGAAAATCCAGAGGCGCAAGCCCCCCGAACGGGGCTACGTCCATTGGGATCGGGACCGTTTCGAGAAGCTGGCGGTGTCCGAGCCCGAGCCCCTGGTCTCGCGGTTCAGTGTGAGCCACTCGATGATGCTCAATGTCCTGGACCGCCCCGGGGATGGCTGTGCCGCCCTCCGCCGGTTGCTCACCGTGAACCACGACGTCCGCCCCCGCCAACGCAACAACATCGTCCGGGCCGTGTCCATGTACCGGGCCCTGGTCGAGGCCGAGATCGTGGAGGCCCTGGACCATCCCGATGAGATGGGCCGGATGGTCCGGGTGAACCTCGACCTGCAGGACGAGTTCGCCCTCAACCAGCCCCTGGCTCTCTTCGCGGTGGAGGTACTCGACGTACTCGACCCCGACGACCCCCTCTTCGCCCTCGATGTGCTCTCGGTGATCGAGGCCATCCTGGAGAACCCCGGGGTCATCCTGGCCCGCCAGCTCGACCGGGCCCGAACCGAGCTGATCGGATCGCTGAAGGCGGCGGGGGTCGAGTACGAGGAACGTATGGAGCGACTCGACGAACTCACGTGGCCCCAGCCCCTGGCCGAGCTGCTCTGGCAGACCCACGGGACCTGGGCCCCCCATCATCCCTGGGCCGCCGGGGACACGGTGAAGCCCAAGTCGATCGCCCGGGACATGTACGAGAAGGCCATGACGTTCCGTGAGTACGTGGGTCACTACGGGATCAAGGGAGCGGAGGGGGTGCTACTGCGGTACCTGTCCGACACCTACAAGGCCCTGAGGCAGACGGTTCCCGAGTCCCTGCGCACCGAGGCCGTCGACGACCTCATCGAATGGCTGGGCGCCGTGGTGCGCCAGGTGGACTCCAGCCTGATCGATGAGTGGGAGAAGCTCCAGCACCCCGAAGATCTACGGGAGGAGGACCTCGTCCGTCCGCCCGATGTCCACGACCTCACCGCCAACCGCCGGGCATTCACCATCATGGTCCGCAACGAGTTGTTCGTCTGGGTGCAGATGCTGGCCAACGAGCAGTACCAGGCCCTGGCCGAGCGGTTGGCCTCCGCCGCGGGGCCCCGCCGGTCGGGTTGGACCGCCGACGCCCTGGCCGAGGCCATGGACCCCTACTGGGAGATCTACGACGAGATCGCCATAGACGGTGGGGCCCGGGCCGTCCGCTGGTTCGATCAGATCGAAGAGGACGCCAGGCAGCCGGCGTCCATCGACGTCTGGCTGGTGCAGCAGGCCCTGATAGATCCCGATGAGAACGCGGACTGGAGAATCCACGCCTCCGTGGATCTGGCCGCCAGTCGCGAGGAGGGCCGTCCCGTAATCGAACTGCTCGCCATCAGCGACGAGATCAACCCCGCCCCCTGACCACCTGCCCTCTCCGGAGCCGACCCCCGTCAGCCCCGCGATCGGTAGTTCGGGGCCTCCTTGGTGATCGTGATGTCGTGGGGATGACTCTCCCTCATCCCGGCCCCGGTGACCCGGTGGAACCTGGTCCGTAGACGCATGGCCTCGATGTCGGGAGCACCGCAGTAGCCCATGGCCTGGCGCAACCCACCCGTGAGCTGATGGATGACCAGTTCCATGGGGCCCTTGTAGGCCACCCTTCCCTCTATCCCCTCGGGTATCAACCTCTCCTCATCGGTGTTCTCCTGGAAGTAGCGGTCCTTGGACCACGACCTCCCCCTCATGGCCCCGATCGAGCCCATGCCCCGGTA
>JALSTE010000267.1 GCA_026983855.1 Acidimicrobiia bacterium | reverse complement strand
CTCCGGCTCGTTTCACCTCTCGATTCGCCGAACCCGGACCTCGGGTTCCCGCCTCGTCGGCTCGCGAAGCTGTCCTAGACCGGACATGGGGGTCGGTGATACGGTCGCTCCATGGGCCTTCCAGGGATGCCTAGCGGAGGACGGACGTCATGAGAATGCGACTACTCGCTCTGATTGCCGCAGTTTCAGCTCTTCTACTGAACCTGCCCGCTCCGGGAGCCAACGCGGCGGGTCACCGGGACTTCACCGGCGACACTCAATCCACGTGGGCGCCATCGCGCCGCGCCGTCGTAGCAACCGATACCGAGCGTGGTTTGCGCGTCGGAGACATCGTGGAGACCGGCATCCCCTCCGATGGCGGGTGCCGTTTCGACCCTGGCAACGGTCTCACCCTGGTGGCAGATGGCTCGTCGCCTGTATGGGTTGTTCTGGTGACCACCCCAGAGTGCTCGGTACGGGTTGAGGCGATCTGGACGGGCCCTCTCGAGTCGGGGCCCGCTCAATTCGTCGATAGGCTCATCAGGACCAGGGAGGGCTCCTCCGAGGAGGCCGTTGGTTCGGAGACGGGAGACCCAAGTACACGGCAATCTGTGCCGGCCTCCGATGGGACAGCCCTTTCGGGCGGTTGTACCTGGGAAACCCACAAGAATGAGATCTACATGTACGGATTTGGGGGAGTGTTCGACAAGCTGACGCGGCTCACTGGCTGGATTCAGGCCTGTCGCGACAGTCTTGGAAGCTTTGTGGATGGAACCTATGGAGGCCAGTGCTGGGCCTCAGCGGGCGGCTGGAATTGGGATTGGGTCATCGAGAAGTGCGTCAAGTACGGATTCGAACTGAGGTCCTGGACCGTCGCCGGCCAACAACGCGGCGACTATCACTGCGATCCGAGAGGACAGTGGCCGTGCAATCTGAGCTCACCCGATGGCTACGACCATTCTCTTCACGCCTCTCAGCGGGTCTACTTCAGCGGTACGACTTATTGCACAACAGACTATTCGGGCCAGATCGTCCTGGGCACGTTCAGTTACAACGTCGTAGGCTGTGGTATCCCGTAGGGGTTGGACGCGCGGAACGAGCGTGCAGTGAAAAGCGGCCGTGACATCATCGCCCGCGCGATGGCCCTCGTCGGGTGCGTCGCGGCGACAGGGATCGCAGGCTTCTTCGTCGTGCTCGGTGCACGAGGCACAACGCTCACCACCGAAGGCATTCGCTCGCTCTCCCGCGAGCCCCAGCACGAAGCCATGGTGCCGGTCCTCGCCGGCCTCCTCGGCATCGCTGGAGTGGCGACCGCACGCCGGGCCTGGGTGCTGGCCGCTGCCGGGGTCATCGCCGCGTACAGCGTCCTGTTCCTCTTCAGCCACGGGACCTACCTGCTCCCTGCCGCCGGACTTGCAGGGCTCGGAGCGTCACTGATGACCGGGAGAGGCCAAGATCGGCAGCCGCAGTGATCCAAGAGAATGGAAGCGAGGAGTCGTGCTGCTTGCCGGCGTCGCGGTCCTCGGTGTGCTCGCCAGCGTCGTGTTCGGTCTCTTCCGGGGGAGGGGGCTAACCTCGGCAACTCGGCGCCTGAGCTTGGACGGGTCTACGCGATCATCGGGGGGCGGCGGGTGCGGGCTCGGATCTTGACGGTGGGTGGAGTGTGCCATCGAACGGCGGTGTGGAGCAAGAGGCGGAGCCGGTAGTTGGTGAACGACCGGTAGCCGTGGCCGAGGCGGCGGAGCTTCTCGATGATGAGGTTGAAGGCTTCGGTGCGGCCGTTGGAGACCCCGCCGGTGGTGTGGTAGGCGAGGATCTCGGGCTCCCAGAGCCGCACGGTGCGTGCCAGGCGGGAGACCTCGTCGATGTTCACCTCGTCGGCCCAGGCGTAGAACACGTCGAGGCGGCGGCGGGCCTCGGCGACCGTGGAGGCTCCGTAAACGTCTCTGAGGTGTTCCTTGGTCCACCAGGCGCAGCGGACCTCGTCCCATCGGTCCCCGTCGGGATGGGTCCAGGCTGCGGTGAGGCGCTGGTGGTCCCGTTCGGTGAGTCGTTCTCTGGCTTTGAGGAGGGTGTGGCGGATCCCGTACAGGGGGTCGCCTTTCCTTCCGCGTCGTCCGAGGATCTCCCATTGGGTGCGGCGCCGCACCTCGGTGACGACCTGGTTGGCGAGGCGGATGACGTGGAAACAGTCCAGGACGATCCGCGCCCCGGGGAGATGCGTCCTGACGGGCCTGAGGTAGCCCCGCCACGGGTCGAACGACACCACCTCCACGGCGGCCAACACGTCAGGGTCGTGGGCGTCGAGGAACGCCGAGATCCCTTGGCTGGAGCGACCTTGCAGGACGTCGACGACCCGACCCGCAGCGAGGTCGCGGACCACCATGGCCCACTTCTCCTCCGGCCAGGCGTCCCGCCAGCGGTGCTCGTCGAACCCCACCTGACCGACGCCCTCGAGGGACAGCCCGTTGACCAGCAGGGTGCCGTATTCGACCACCGCGGCCCAGATCGTGGGCCACGACACCCCCAAGCTCCCGAGCCACCTGCGCCACGGTCGAAGCGTCTTGGCCGACCCCGCGGCACGCCTCCCGACGGGCCCGCTCCGTGAGCACCCGCCGGGGGCGGATCTCGGGGTGGGTCTCCGACCACGACCGTCGCGGACACCCCGCATCGGGACAGGCCAGGCGGCGTTTCCGCCACGCCAGGCGCACCGGCCGGCCTCCGATCGGCAGATCCCGCACCACCACCGTCCGTCGCCCCTTCCCCGTTGCCCGGCCCCCACACCCAGGACACCTCCGCTGCTCGGCGACGGTCTCGACGGTGATCACCAGCTCGGCGTCGTCCTCGACCACGCTGAGGACCCGGAACCCGGCGAGTCCCAACAGGGCAACGTCATGACCGGTAACGTTCTCCATGGCCTGCGGCCTCCCGCTCTCGGCAGTACTTCCACCGCCAAGAGTCGCGAGGCCGCAGGCTCGTTCAAAGCACCCTCAGCACCCTGGAAGAACCACCCAACCCCCGTTCATCGCGTTGAGCCGAAAAACCGGAGGTCGGCGGTTCGATCCCGCCCCTGACCGCCGCCGATCCCGCCCTATCGGTGGACGTCCCTCGCAG
>JALSTE010000266.1 GCA_026983855.1 Acidimicrobiia bacterium | reverse complement strand
CGCCGTCACCACCGTCACCACCGCTGACCTCGTAGCTATAGGAGGCGTGCGGCTGCCCGTTCTCGAATCGGATCACCACATCGGTCCTGGCGGTGGCGGAGTCGAACTCCACCTCGATCTCGGTGCTGCTCTGTCCGTCGATCTTCGACGTGTACCCGGCGGCGGGGTCCACCGACACCAGGGTCATGCCACCGGAGTCCCACGAGACCGTCACCGAACCCCCGGAGGTGGCGGTGAACGTCTGTTGCTGGGATGCGGTGGTGGTCGTGGTCTGGGGGACGGTGGAGGTGGTGGTCGAGGAGGTCGTCGGTGGATCGGGCTGACTGGTGGTCGTCCCCGGCGAGCTCGTCGGTGGAGTGGATGTCGAGGTGGTGGAGGTCGAAGTGTCCGCTGGCGGGTCGGTCCCGGGTGTGGGCGTCCCCCCCGGGTCGGTCGTGGTGGTCCCGGGAACTGATGTCGTGGGCCCGCCCTCCTCGGCTCCCCCCTCGCTGGAGACCCCGGAATCGGAGTTCCCACCGGGCTCCGACGAGGGCGCCGTGGCCGGTGACGTCGCTGTGGTGGCGGTGCCGGATGTCCCGGCGGGATCCGTCGTCGGGGAGGCGGTACTCGTACTGGGCGATCCGATGTCGGGGACGGTTGCCGTCACCACCTCGGTACCCCCCCGACCACCGGCCGATCCGCGCAACACTCCGAGTCCGATGACCAGGGGCAGGACCAGGACCGCGGTCCCCGTCGCCAGGGCCAGTCGACGCCTCTGACGGGCCCGACGCAGTCCGGGACGCATGCTCTCCAGGGCGGAGAGGGCGTCGACCTCGGGCCCTCCCGCCCGATTCCAGAATTCGTCGTGCTGATTCATAGCGAGCCCTCGCCCTCCAGGAGGCCGGCCAGTGCCGTACGCCCCCTGTTCAGATGGAACTTCACCGCCCCGTTCGAGATCTTCATCACCCTGGCCACCTCACGGACGGAGAGATCGTCCACGTAGTAGAGAGCCATGGCCGCCCTCTGCCGTTCGGGCAGTCGGGCCAGCAGGGCGGCGACATCTCCGTCACCGTCCACCCCACCCAGGGCCCCGTCGAGGGCCCCCTCCGGTTCGGCCACCTTGGCCTCCCGGGCCCGGCGGCGGTCCTCGGCTCTCCTCATGTCGTTCATCCGGTTGATCGCCACCCGGCGGACCCAGGCCTCGGGGGCCGAGTACCTCCGAATTCGACGCCACCGGGCATAGGCCTTCAGAAAGGCCTCCTGGGTGGCGTCGGCGGCCATCTCCCGGTTTCCACCTATGGCGGTGAGGGACCTGACGACCCTGGGATAGTGGGTCAGGAAGAAGGAATCGAAGTCCGTCGTCCGCCCGGCCCTCTCCCGTCCCCTGCCCGGCCGCGAGGAGAAGACCCCGCCGAGTTCGAGAACCTCGGTGTTCTCGAACCCTTCGGGGGCAGCGTCGTCTGTCGCCCCGGGGCCGGGGGCCTCGGGTGGTCTCATCGGTTCACGGTGATCAGAGGTTGGCTCCGTCAGGAGTAGCGGGGTTGCCACACCCATACCACGACACCGGGGTGCCGGGAGGTTTGGCCCCGGGTGAATGACTCTCGGGAATTTCCTCGGAAAGTTTTGTGACCGACCAAACCTCATCCCGTTTCGGAATCGTGTCCCCGGTGAATCCACGAAGCAGTTGGGCGGACCCTCAGCCTCACGGAGAACCCGATGAAGAAGATGAACCGAAAGAACGCAATCGCCACGGCGGCCTCGTTGACGTTGGTGGTGGCCGCGGCCACCACCAGCGTCGGACTGAACGTCGCCCGCTCCACCTCCCTCGACAGCCAGCTGGCCTCAGCCCAGAGCGCGGCGGAGGCAGCCCCGACCACCGGCACCCCGGCGGCCCTCGATGGCGAGGCCGGCGCCACCGGCACGGCTCCGGTGACTACGGCAGCGGCGACGACCCCGGCCCCCCAGGCGGCCCCGGCCCCCGCGGCCCAGGCCATGAGCAGCGGATCGGTCGTCGAGGTGGCCGACTCCTCACCCGACACCACCATGGCTCCGGTGGTGGTCACCGTCCCGGCGACCACCGCTCCCCCGGCCACGGCGGCCCCGACCACCGCTCCCCCGGCCACGGCGGCCCCGACCACCGCCGCCCCGGCAGCGGCGGCCCCGGCCACGACCTATGAGACGGTCTCGGTGGGAGCCGCCGGTGAGGTGGCCGTCGCCATCCACAGCGGAAACGCCCTGGAGTTCTGGGGGGCCTATCCCGCCGGCGGGTACCAGTACCGGGTCGAGGTCGACAGTGCCTCCATGGTCAGGGTCGCCTTCCGTGGACCCGGTGGCTCCACCACGGCGACGTTGACTCTCTCCAACGGTCAGGTGGTCAGTCAGATCAGTCTCGGATCCGGAGGCGATGACGACGACCGTGGCGAGGACGAGGGCGGTGAGTCCTACGAGCAGGAGAACGGCGAGGACGACTCCAAGAGCGGGTACGAGCAGGGCGACGACAGCGGCGGCGAACAGCGCCGCTCCGATGACGAGCACGGCGAAGACGACGACGACTGAACCTGCACCACCGAACCACCACTGGCGCGGCGGAGAATGGCTCACACCGAAATGACCGACGAAGAGACACAGGAGAGACTGAGGCGCCTGGCTGAGCGACGCTCGGCGGGGGCCTCGGCCTCACGACGGAGAACACCGGCCGACCGGGAACCTGATCTGGGCTCCAGTCCCCGGGGTGAGGCACCCGGCGGCGTCGAGGAGCTCGGGTTGGAGTTCCGGCCCCCGAGGAGAAGGAGCCGCAAGGCCCGGCGTAAGAGGAACCGACCGGCCACGGCGGCCAAGGTCCTGGCCACCGGTATCTCGACCGCCGGCTTCATCACCATGACCACGGCCATGGGCCCACTGGTGGCGGCCCAACCGGGCGACGGATTGTCGGTCGTCGACCTGCAGACCGTCACGTCCACCCCGGTGCAGGTCCCGGGCCCGGCGGTACCCCCGGGTGGCGCGGACCCCACGGTTGCAACCCTGACCCCTCCCTCCGAAACGACCACCCCCATCCCCGGCCAGGCCCCGGCCCCGGTACCACAAGCCAGCACGGCCGGAACTGCCGCACCGGCA
>JALSTE010000265.1 GCA_026983855.1 Acidimicrobiia bacterium | reverse complement strand
GGCCGACGCCCGGCTGACGCTCATCGCCCGCGGCGACCACTTCACCCCACTCACCCGACCCGGGGAGCTGCGGGCCGCCGTGAACCGGCGCCTCGACGCCCTCGCCGCCGCCCCGGGGGAACTGCAGTGACCCTCATCATCGGGGCCCTGCGCCTCGCCAGCCTTCCCCTCGCCGCCGCCCGGGGGGAACTGCCGTGAACCTCATCATCGGGGCCCTGCTCCTGGCCAGCCTTCCCATCGCCGCCGCCCCGGGGGAACTGCAGTGACCCTCATCATCGGGGCCCTGCTCCTCGCCAGCCTTCCCCTCGCCGCCGCCCGGTGGCTGAGGGTCGCCCAACGCGAGCACTACCTACCGGGAACCGTCTCCGGATTCGCCCGCCGCTGGTGGACGGTGGACATCAGGAACCGGGCCCTCCTCGGCCTCGGCCTGGCCGGTCTGGCGGCGAGCCCGTGGGAACCGTGGGCCGCCGTCGTTCCCATCGAGGTGGCGGCGGTGGGTCCGTTCGGGTTGTCCATGAGGGGCTCCACCTCCCCCCTGGCCTGGACCCGTCGACTCCGCACCCTGGCCGCCGTTTACTCCGTCCTGACCGCCCTGGTGGTCGTCGCCGGATCGCTGACCGGTCTCCCCGCTCCCACCATGGCCCTGGTCGCCCTGGGGGCACCGGTCCTCGTGGACGCGGCCCTGGCCGTGACCCGGCCCCTCGAGCGCCGGGCGGCGGGGACGTTCGTCGACCGGGCCCGCTCATCGCTGGACCGAGTGGGTCCCGAACGGGTGGCGATAACGGGGTCGTTCGGCAAGACGACGGTCAAGGGATACCTGCGCCACCTGGTGTCGGGTTCCCGTTCGGTGGTGGCCAGCCCGGCCAGCTTCAACAACACCGGTGGCCTCTCCCGGACGGTCAACGAGCACCTCACCCCCGACACCGAGGTCTTCATCGCCGAGATGGGCGCCTACGGCCCGGGGGAGATCAGGGACCTGTGCTCGTGGGTTCGCCCCGACCTCGCCGTGCTGTGCCACATCGGACCCGTCCATCTGGAGAGGTT
Source organism: Acidimicrobiia bacterium (assembly GCA_026983855.1). Classification (GTDB taxonomy): domain Bacteria; phylum Actinomycetota; class Acidimicrobiia; order Acidimicrobiales; family Poriferisodalaceae; genus DRKF01. The sequence goes on along the minus strand of JALSTE010000265.1, from coordinate 2,058 downwards.
CGGGACCCTGGAGGCGACGGTCGCCGCCAAGGCCGAGATATTCGAGACGGCCCGGACCGCGGTCCTCAACGTCGACGACCCCCTGATCCGCCCCCTGGTCGGTGGACTGCGGGAGCGCGGGCTCACCGTGGTGACCTGCTCGGGGGGAGGCCACGAGGGAAGCGAAGCCGATGTGGTCATATCCCCGGCCACCGATCCGGCGGCGGGCGGCGGGACGGAACGGTCCCCAATCCGTCCCGGTGGCCGATCCCCATGTCGGGTCACCGTCAGGGGCGAGATGTTCGAGAGTTCCCTGCCCGACGACGCCCACACCGACAACGCCGCCCTGGCCCTGGGCGCGGCCCTGGCCCTGGGGGTCCCACCGGAGACCGCCGTCTCCCGGCTGGCCGGCATCCGGGGTGCCCCCCACCGCCGGGAACTCTCCGTCTCCCCCACCGGGGTGACGATCATCGACGACACCTTCAACTCCAACCCGACGGGAGCCGCCGCCGCCTTGTCCACCCTGGCATCGGTCCCCGCCCGGAGGCGGGTCGTGGCCACACCCGGCATGGTCGAACTGGGGGACCGCCAGGGGCCGGAGAACGTGGAACTGGGCCGTCTGGCCGCCACCACGGCCGACACCCTGATCATCATCGGCCGCACCAACCGTTCCGCCCTGCTGAGGGGAAGCCGGTCGGGAACCGCCGAGGTGATCGTCGTCGCCAACCGGGGTGAGGCCGTCGAATGGACCCGCAACAACCTGGAAGCCGGGGACGCGGTGCTCTACGAGAACGACCTGCCCGATCACTTCCCCTGACCGGGACACCACGCTTGACGTGTCAGCCTGACCCCGACCACAGGCGGTGCCGGCGATCTCACCCGGCCGGGGTTCTCGGCGGGACCGGGGGCATCGAGTCCGAAGACCCTGGGTCCCCCTCGCCATGGGGCATCATTGGCCCATGACCAAGCCAGCGGTCTGCTTCGGCAGCCCCTCACCCGAACACGACATCTCCATCCTCACCGGCCTGCAGGCCGCCCACGCCCTCCGGGCCGCGGGCACCGACGTCATCGCCCTGTACTGGGCCCGGACCGGGGACTGGTACGAGGTTCCCGCCACCTCCGAGGCGGCGGACTTCGCGGACGGCATCCCCTCCCGGGCCGAGGAGGTGACCCTGAAAACCGGTTCCGGGGGCGGGTTCCACCGCCACGGCCGCCGGGGCCGCTTGGTTCCCATGGAGATCTCCGCCGTGGTGAACTGCTGCCACGGGGTTCCCGGTGAGGACGGCACCCTCCAGGCCCTGTTCGACCTGGCCGGTGTCCGCTACACCGGCCCCAGTCAGTGGGGGGCGGCCCTCGGAATGGACAAGCTGGCCTTCGCCGCCACCGTGGCCGCCGCCGGGGTGCCGGTACTGCCCAGCCGGGTCCTGGACGCCGAGACCGAGATGGAGGGTCCCGGTCCCTACATCGTCAAGCCCCGCTTCGGCGGTAGCTCCATCGGCATCGAGGTCGTGCAGGACCTCGACACCGCCCGGGCCCTGGCCGCCTCCCAACCCCTCCTGCGGGAGGGGGCGATCATCCAGCCCTTCCTGGCCGACGCCGTGGACCTGAACATCAGCGTCAGGACCTGTCCGGTACCCACCCTGTCATCGGTGGAAAAACCCCTCAGGGACGACGGGGGTCAGATCTACACCTACGGCGAGAAGTACCTCGCCGGGGGGGACCAGGGGATGGCCAGCGCCCCCCGGGAGCTGCCCGCCGACATTCCCGTGGAGGTCGAGGCCCGCCTGCGCAGCCACGCCGAGACGATCATGAGGGTGGCCCTGGTGCGCTCGGTCGCCCGCATCGACTTCCTGCTGCACGGCGATGATCTCTACGTGAACGAGATCAACACCATTCCGGGTTCACTGAGCTGGTACTTCTGGTTCCACGAGGGTGTTCCGTTCCCCACCCTGCTGAACGACATGCTGGCCGAGGCCCAGGCCGGACCCACCCGGAGGTTCCGCACCGACGGCGCCGACGGTACGGCCCTGAGGTCGGCGGGGGCCATGTCCCGCAAACTGGCCTGAACCGGTGCCGCCC
>JALSTE010000264.1 GCA_026983855.1 Acidimicrobiia bacterium | reverse complement strand
CGCTCAGATCACCTCGAGGGTGTCGCCCTCGCGGGCGGCCACCACCTCGATGCCGAAACGGGAGGCACAGGCCACCGCCGCGGTCACCAGCTCCTCGACGACACCGTCGTCGTGGGCGGGATCGTGGTGGAACAGCGCCAGACGCCTCACCCCGCACCTGACGGCGACGGCGACCGCGTACTCCACCGTGCAGTGACCCCAGTCCGAACGGCGGGAGAACTCCTCCTCGGTGTACTGGGAGTCGTGGATCAGCAGGTCCGCCCCCCGACACAGCTCCAGGACCGAGTCGGCGATCCTCCCGTCGGGGGACTGCTGATGGTCCGGCACGTAGGCCACCGACCGACCCCGCCAGGTGACCCGGTAGCCGTTGGTGGGGCCGCAGTGGGGGATGCGTCCGGCCGTCACCTCCAGCTCGCCCACGGTGACGGACTCCCCGGCGGCGCCGTCCAGGTCGGCGATCTCGATCCGGCCCGGGAACTCCGTGAGGGTGACCGGGAAGTAGGGGGGCCGGATGAAACGCTCCAGGGCCTCGCGGAACGTCCCGCTCTCCTGGCGGGGACCGAAGATCCGGGCCCGGGCCGACGCCTCCTGCAGGGGGGTGAAGAAGGGCAGGCCCTGGATGTGGTCCCAGTGCAGATGGGAGACGAACATCGTGCCGTCGAAGGTTCCGGCCAGCCTCCGGCCCAGGCGGCGGAGACCGGTGCCGAGGTCGAAGATGACCGGCTCGTGGCCCTCGACCTCCACCGACACACAGGAGGTGTTACCGCCGTATCCCTGGTTTTCCGGGCAGGGGCTGGGGGTGGATCCCCTGACCCCGTGGAACGTGACCCTCAAACGCGCCCCCCTTCGGGTGGCCACTCAACCTAGGCCGTCACCGTCCGTGGGCGTCAAGTGACACATGTCACAGATCCGGCCCGGCCGGGCTCAGTTCTGGACCTTGGCCAACTGGTCCAGAACCGCCGGCCGCAGACGACCCTTGTGATCGGTGACGCCCATCCGCTCCAGCAGCACCTTGAAGTCGTGGGGCCGGCTGGCGGCGGCATTGGCGGCCTCGAGGGTTATGAGTTCCTTCTGCACCAGGTCGGCCAAGGCCTGGTCGAACGTCTGCATCCCGTAGTAACGGCCCTCGGCCAGTAGCTCGGTGATCATCGAGGTGGACTCGGGATCCATGATGCAGTCCCGGATACGACCGGTGGTGACCATCACCTCCACCGCCGCCACCCTTCCCTCGCCCTGCCCCGAGGCGATGAGCCGCTGACCCAGGATCCCCTTGAGGGCCGAGGCCAGGGTGGAGCGGATCTGGCGCTGCTGCTGGTAGGGGAAGAACTCGACCACCCGGTTCACGGTCTCGGCCGCGTCGGTGGTGTGGAGGGTGGACAGCACCAGGTGCCCGGTCTCCGCCGCCTGCAGGGCGGTGCTGACCGTCTCCTGATCCCTCATCTCCCCCACCAGGATCACGTCGGGGTCCTGGCGGAGGGCGGCCCTCATGGCCGAGGCGAAGGAGCTCGAGTCCAGACCGATCTCCCTCTGGTTCACCGACGCCCGGCGATCCCGGTGCAGGATCTCGATGGGGTCCTCGATGGAGATGATGTGACAGGACCGGGTGCGGTTGATGTGGTCGATCATGGCCGCCAGGGTGGTCGTCTTACCCGAACCGGTGGGCCCCGTCACCAGCACCAGTCCCCGGGTCTCCTCGGACAGCTTGCGCACCACCGCCGGCAGGTTCAGGTCATCGATGGTGGGCACCGAGAACGTGACGTGCCTCATCACCATGCCCACCGAGCCCCTCTGGCGGAACACGTTGACCCGGAAGCGACCCACCCCCGGTCGGGAGCAGGCGAAGTCGGCGTCGTTGGTCTCCTCGAATCGCTCGATCACGTGGAGGGGAGCCACCTCGGCCAGGATCGCACCCAGCTCACCGTGCTCGATGCGGGGCCAGCTCTCGGCGACCATCAGCTCACCGTCCACCCTGATGCGGGGTTTGGCCCCCTCCTTGAGGTGGAGGTCCGAACCACCGGCATCGACCACGCCCGTCAGAAGTTTGTCGAATCGGTCCAAGTCCACGCCATCCGATCGGCGCGACGGTCGCGATCCTGAAGGGATCGAAACCCCCTACCGGAGAAAGATTCATCATTGGAGGACCCCTCAGTTTTCGATGACCGTCCCCCCACGCCGATATGTTCACGGCATCGGTCCGAGCCTGGGGGAGATGATGGATCTGCAGTCGACGGGGATTTCGCGGACGACCGTGAGAACACCCGATCTGGAGTTCACCTGCCTGGAGGCGGGTTCGGGACCCCTGGCCCTGTGCCTCCACGGATTTCCCGACAGCGCCGTGACCTGGCGGCACCTCCTGCCGGCCCTGGCCGGGGCCGGCTTCCACGCCGTGGCCCCGTGGATGAGGGGCTACGCCCCCACCCCCGTCGCCCCCGATGGTCTGTACCAGACGGGGGTCCTGGGTCGGGACGCCTGCCGCCTCCACGAGGCCCTGGGCGGGGGAAACGACGCGGTGATCATCGGCCACGACTGGGGAGCGGCGGCCGCCTACGTCGCCGCCAACCACGACCCCGAACGCTGGCGACGGGTGGTGACCCTGGCCGTTCCCCCGGCGGGGGCCCTCGGGGAGGCCTTCTTCCGCTACCGCCAGATCCGACGCTCCAGCTACATGTTCATATTCCAGAGTCCCCTGGCCGAGATGATCGTCCCCGCCCACGACTGGGAGTTCATCAGGGGCCTGTGGTCGGATTGGTCACCCGGCTACGGAGCCGACGCCGACGTGGCCGAGGTCATCGCCGCCCTGTCCCCCGACGGACATCTCCAGGCCGCCCTGGGCTACTACCGGGCCCAGTTCCAACCCGAACTCCAGTCACCGGACCTGGCCGACTGGCAGGCGGCCGGGGGCACCGCCCCCACCCAGCCGACCCTCTACCTCCAGGGGGTGGACGACGGTTGCATGGGTGTAGAACTGGTCCGCGGCCGCGACGACATCCTGGGGGAGGGTTCCCAGATGCGCCTGGTGGACGACACCGGCCACTTCCTTCACCTGGAGGCACCCGACGAGGTGAACGAGTTGATCCTGGAGTGGGTGTCATGAGCCCCACC
>JALSTE010000263.1 GCA_026983855.1 Acidimicrobiia bacterium | reverse complement strand
TCGAGGTTTCCGATCAGGTGACCGATCGCTGCCCATCCACCCCGGCCATGTCCTCTACGGGGACATCCGATGTTTGGTTCACGAAGGACCAAGCCCGTGTGACGCCAGTCACCCATCCCGAAAAGGGGCTACGGTCTCCTCATGGCCGAACAACTGAAGATCCTGCTCGACGAGTCCGAGATGCCGACCCGTTGGTACAACGTCATTCCCGACCTGCCCGAGCCGCCTCCCCCGCCCCTGCATCCGGGAACCCACGAGCCGGTCGGGCCCGAGGACCTGGCGCCTCTCTTCCCGATGGACCTCATCCTCCAGGAGGTGTCCGGGGAGTCCTACATCGACATCCCCGAGGAGGTGCAGCAGGTCTACCGCATGTGGAGGCCCAGCCCCATGTACAGGGCCCGGGGGCTGGAGAAGGCCCTCGGGACCCCGGCGAAGCTGTACTACAAGTACGAGGGCGTGAGCCCGGTGGGTTCCCACAAGCCCAACACCGCCGTCCCCCAGGCCTTCTACAACGCCAGGCAGGGCGTTCGGAAGCTCACCACCGAGACCGGGGCCGGCCAGTGGGGCAGTGCCATGGCCTTCGCCTGCCAGATTTTCGGCCTGGAGTGCGAGGTCTGGCAGGTGCGCTCCTCCTACGACAGCAAGCCATACCGCAAGACCATGATGGAGGTGTACGGCGCCACCCTGCATCCGAGCCCCTCGGACCTGACCCAGTCCGGCCGGGACCTGCTGGACCTGGATCCCAACAGCCCCGGGAGCCTCGGTATCGCCATAAGCGAGGCGGTCGAGGTGGCGGCGGGCAATGAGGACACCAAGTACTGCCTGGGCAGCGTGCTGAACCACGTGCTGATGCACCAGACGATCATCGGCGAGGAGGCCCTGCTGCAGTTGGCCAAGGTGGGCGAGACCGCCGACGTGGTCATCGGCTGCACCGGAGGTGGATCCAACTTCGCCGGTCTCAGCTTCCCCTTCATCCGGGAGAACCTGGCCGGGAGGGGAAACGCAGTGATCCGGGGAGTAGAGCCGGCCGCCTGTCCATCTCTGACACGCGGTACCTACCGCTACGACTTCGGTGACATGGCCGGGTTCACCCCCCTGCTGAAGATGCACACCCTGGGCCATGATTTCGTGCCCGACCCGATCCACGCCGGTGGCCTGCGCTATCACGGAATGTCACCCCTGGTGTCCCACATCTACGAGCTGGGGCTCATGGAGGCGATCGCCAAGCCCCAGAACGAATCCTTCGCCGCCGGGGTGCAGTTCGCCCGAACCGAGGGGATCATCCCCGGGCCCGAGCCCACCCACGCCCTGGCCGAGATGATCTCGGAGGCCAAGCGGTGCTCAGAGTCCGGGGAGGCCAAGACCATAGTCACCATCCTCAGCGGGCACGGACTGCTGGACCTGAGTTCCTATGAGAGCTATCTGGCCGGTGATGTGCCCGACTACGACTATCCCCAGGCCAAGGTCGACGCGGCCATGGCCCGGGTACCGCAGGTGGCGGGCTGAGACACTCCCCCACCCAGCCCGACCGGCGGGCCGGGACACTCCCCCGGCTCAGATGAGAACGGACCGACCCCGGCGCAGGTAGATCCCGCCGGGGTCGGACTCCATCCACGTTCCCCTCTCCACCAGTACCCGGCCGCGGGAGATGACGGTCTCAACCCCTCCCCGCAGGGTGAATCCCTCGTAGGCCGAGTGATCCGCCGCCGAGTGGTGGGTGGCGGAGGTGATCGTGGTCGTGGCCGTCGGATCGAACACCACGATGTCGGCGTCCGCACCCGGCGTCAGACTTCCCTTGCGTGGATGCAGGCCGAACATGCGGGCCGGAGCGGTGGAGGCCATTTCCACCCAGCGGGGCAGGGAGATCCGTCCCTCCACCACACCCTGGTAGAGCAGGGCCACACGGTGCTCGACACCACCTATGCCGTTCGGGACGAGGCGGAAGTCGCCCAGGCCCATGGCCTTCTCCGACCGGCAGAACGGACAGTGGTCGGTTGACACCACCGTGAGGTCATCGGTCGCCAGCCCCCGCCACAGGGACTCCTGATGACCCTCGGCCCGGGAGCGCAACGGTGTCGAACACACGTAGGACGCACCCTCCACACCCGGTCGGGCGAGATGCTCCTCCAGGGACAGGAACAGGTACTGGGGGCAGGTCTCCGCCGCCACCCTGGCCCCCCGGGTGCGGGCCGATCGAATCACCTCGAGGGCCTCCCGACAGGAGACGTGGACCACGTAGAGGGCCGCACCGGCCACCGAGGCCAGTTCGATGGTGCGGGCCGTGGCCTCGGCCTCGAGCTCGGGACGCCGCACCAGGCCATGGTTCACCGGCTCGGTGTGACCCCCGACAACCGCCTGCTCGGCCAGTACGTCGATGGCGATCCCGTTCTCGGCGTGCATCATGACCACCGCGCCCAGCCGGGCCGCCTCCTGCATCACCCGGAGGATGTCGCCGTCGTCGAGGTAGAGCGATCCGGGGTAGGCGGTGAACAGCTTGAAGCTGGTTATCCCCCCGGCCACCAGCCCGGCCATGGCACCGAGGGAGGCGGGGTTAACCTCCCCGATGATCATGTGGAACCCGTAGTCGACGTGGGCCCTACCGGCGGCCCGGGCATGCCACTCCGCCAGTTTGTCCTCCACCCGGTCACCCGGATTCTGCTCGGCGAAGTCCACGATGGTGGTGGTTCCACCCCAGGCCGCGGCCCTGGTGCCGGTGTCGAAGTCGTCGGCCGACACCAGACCGTCACCGGCCGGCATGTCCATATGGGTGTGGACGTCGACCCCGCCGGGGATCACCAGTCTCCCGGTGGCGTCGATCACCCTCTCGACACCCGGTGAACCGACCATGGCCCCGGGGGCGGTGACGGCGGCGATCCTCTCCCCCTCCACCAGGAGATCGGCTCGGGCCAGACCCCGCGCGGTGACGAGATCACCGCCCCTGATGAGGATACCCATGGCGGCGAAACTACCGGGGTTCGACCGACGCTGCCCAGCCGGTACCGCCGCCCCATGGTCGTCGGCCACCGGGAGGGCTCCGGGATCAAGAGCCACCGGAGCCATCACCTCAGGCCGCGGACGGCCACCCCACTACCGGTGGTGGACCAGG
>JALSTE010000262.1 GCA_026983855.1 Acidimicrobiia bacterium | reverse complement strand
GGTGGAGCACCATCTCGGTCGTTCCGTGGACGGGGTGAGGATCGGAGTGTGGGGCCTCACCTTCAAGGCCAACACCGATGACCTCCGGGAGAGCCCGGCCCTGGAGGTGGCCGGCCGGCTGCAGGAGCGGGGGGCGGTCCTCTCCTGCTACGACCCCGCCGTCAACCGTTCGGTGAACGGTCTGGAGGTCGTGGACTCCGCCCTGGAGGCGGCGACCGGAGCGGAGTGCGTGATCCTGTTGACCGAGTGGGACGAGTTCCGCTGGCTGGACTTCGACCGGGTGGCCGAGGTCATGTCGGCCCCCAACATCATCGACACCCGCAACATCCTCGACGCCAACGATCTCCGGCGGCGTGGCTTCGCCATCCGGGGGTTGGGCAAGCCGTGAGGATCGTGGTCACGGGGGGAGCGGGGTTTCTCGGCTCCCACGTGTGCGACCGGCTGATAGCGGAGGGCCACACCGTCGTGGCCGTCGACAACCTGGCCACGGGCCGGGTGGCCAACATCGAGCACCTGTTCGGGAACGAGGCCTTTCGGTTCGATCGCCATGACGTGACCAACTACGTGTGGATTCCCGGGGCGGTCGACGTGGTGATCCACATGGCCTCACCGGCCTCGCCGATCGACTACCTGAATCTGCCGATCCAGACCCTCAAGGTGGGCAGCCTGGGTACCCACAACGCCCTGGGCCTGGCCCGGGAGAAGGGGGCCCGTTTCGTGCTGGCCTCGACCTCGGAGGTCTACGGGGATCCCGAACGCCATCCCCAGGACGAGTCCTACTGGGGTCACGTCAATCCGGTGGGTCCCCGTGGTGTGTACGACGAGGCCAAGAGGTTCGCCGAGGCCATGACCATGGCCTACCACCGGGCCCACGGCATGGACGTCCGGATCGCCCGCATCTTCAACACCTACGGCCCCCGACTGCGGCCCTCCGACGGCCGGGTGGTGAGCAGCCTCCTGGCCCAGGCCCTGGCCGGGGAGCCCCTCACCGTGTTCGGCTCGGGTGAGCAGACCAGGAGCTTCTGTTACGTCGATGATCTGGTCGAGGGACTGATGGCCCTGATCGGGAGCGACTACGTGGGTCCGGTGAACCTGGGCAATCCCGACGAGTACACGATCAACGAACTGGCCCGGATGGTGTTGGAGGTGACGGGGAGCAGCTCGGAGATCGTCCATCGGGCCCTACCCGAGGACGACCCGACCCGTCGGCGGCCGGACATCAGTCTGGCCCGCCGGGTCACCGGGGGCTGGGAGCCACGAGTGCCCCTGAGGGAGGGTCTCCGTCTCACCGCCGACTGGTTGGTCGGCAACCCCGACTGAGTAGGCGAGCCACTGAGCGCGGCCGCCGGCGGGGTCGGAGGTTCCACTTGGGGAGTGGCCGCGGTCCCCCCGGAAGGGGCCGGGGCTGGCATCATGGCCCGATGGCCGAATCCGTGCGAGTGGCTCTGGTGGTCGAGCCCCTCCGGCACCGGGTGCCGGGTGGAACCGGTGTGGCCACCGCCGCCCTGGCCCGTGAACTGTCGTGGCGTCCCGACGTGACCCTGATTCCGCTCCTGGCCCGTCACGGGGGAGGAGCCGGAGACACCACGGCCGATGACCCGGTGGCGGGCGCCGTGGCCTACGGCCTTCCCCGGGTTCTGCTCTACGAATCCTGGTCCCGCACGGGGCGCCCCCGACTGCCCCGGAGGGCACCGGCGGTGGATCTGCTGCACTCCCCGATGCTGCCCGCACCCGACCCGGATGTTCCTCTGGTCGTGACCCTCCACGACATGGCATTCGTGACCCGACCGGGTGATTTCCCGGCCCGGGCCCTGCGTCTCTACCGGAGGATGTGGTCCCGGGTGGTCCGTAGGGCCGATCGTGTGCTCTGCTCATCGGAGCGCACCCTGGGGTTGGCCGTTGACGCCGGGCTCTCCACCGATGTGGCCCGGGTCGTCCCCCTGGGGATGGACGTGGAACGGCCCTCGAGGGAGTCGTCGGAGGTCCGGCTGTCCAGGATGGGAATGGATCCGGATCGGAGGTTCGTGCTGTCGGTGGGAACGGCCGAACCCCGCAAGAACCTGGCGACGGTCCTCGGTGCCTTCGGGGTCCTGGCGGGGAGGGACCCCGATGTGGAGCTGGTCCTGGCCGGGCCCCGGGGGTGGAAGGAGTCCCTCGGTGATCGTCTCGCGGAGCTGCCCGAAGGGGTGAGGACCAGGGTCAGGGCACTGGGGCGGGTGTCCGACGGGGATCTCGCCGCCCTCTACGAGCTGGCCTCGGTGTTCTGCTACCCCAGCCTGGACGAGGGGTTCGGTCTGCCGGTGCTGGAGGCCATGGCCCACGGCACCCCTGTGGTCACCAGCGCTGACAGCGCCATGACCGAGATCGGGGGGCGGGCCGTGGTGGGGGTGAATCCCACCTCGGTTGACGAGGTGGCCGCGGCCCTGGCCTCGGTGCTGGAGTCACCCCACACGGCGGAGACGATGGCGGTGTCGGGGTTGGAGAGGGCCCGGGACTACTCATGGGAACGAACGGCCCAACTGACCGTCGACGTCTACCGCGAACTCCTCTGACCCCCCCACCCCTCCCGGATCTGTGCCCGTTTGGTGGTCGTCAGGGGCGCGTTGGGCGGGTATAGATCGGGGCTTCTCGGATCTGTGCCCGTTTGGTGGTCGTCAGGGGCGCGTTGGGCGGGTATAGATCGGGGGTGGGTGAGGTCGAGGGTGAGGAGAGCCTCCAGGCGGTCTCGGTAGGGGCCGGGGGGCAGGTCGGCCGCGGCCCGGGCCAGACCGGTGTCGTCGATGTGGCCCCGGCGCCAGGCGACCTCCTCGGGGCAGCCGATCGGTCTCCCCTCGTAGCCCTCGAGAGTGGCGATGGTGGTGGAGGCCGAGAGAAGTGCGGTGGGGGTTCCGGCGTCCAGCCAGGTCACATCCCCGGCCGAGGTCAGGTCCACCACCCTCAGGGCTCCGTCGCGCAGGTAGGCCCGGTTCAGGTCGGTTATCTCCAGCTCACCCCGTCGGGACGGACTCAGGGCCCGGACCCGCTCGGGAGCCGTTCGGTCGAGCACGTAGAGGCCGGTGACCGCCAGGTTCGACCTGGGGTTCTCCGGTTTCTCCGCCAACTCCACGGGAGTCCCCCGCTCATCGAGGGCGACGACACCGAAGCGTTCGGGGTCGGGGACCGGGAAGCCCCAGACCACCGCCCCGTCCCCCTCGGCGAAACCGGAGTGCACCAGATCCAGACCGATGGGACCGTGGAAGACGTTGTCGCCGAGGATCAGGGCCATGGGTTCCCCCGCACAGAACTCCTCGGCCAGGAGCACCCCCTCGGCGATACCTGAGGGGCGGTTCTGGACCGCATACCCGATACGAATGCCCAGACGGGTCCCGTCGCCGAGCAGGGTCCGGTAGGCCGGCAGGTCCCGGGGTGTGGAGATCACCAGCACCTCGGAGATCCCGCCCTCGAGCAGGGTGGCCAGGGGATAGAAGATCATGGGCTTGTCGTGCACCGGCAGGAGGTGCTTGCTGACCACGGCGGTCAGGGGGTGGAGACGTGATCCGGTGCCTCCGGCCAGGATGACCCCCTTCATGACCGTGGCGCCGCGCCGTGAGATCGGGGGAACCGTTCGTACATGGTGCGACCTGTCGGCCGGTGTCCCGGGGTTGTAACCGGCCGATGGGCCGGGTCTGGTTGGACTGCGGCGATGGACCCCGCGGAAGGTGGCTCCGGACGGGATCGGGGGGTGGCCCCGACGTAACGCGGGTCCCAAGGGGTCGGCGGACGGCTCGGTCAAACCGGTTTCCGCCCGGCTCCCGCGGCCGACTCCCAATGGTGGTGATCCCGACGGTGTCAGGACACCTCGGCCCCGACCCGGAGACACTTCCTTGCCCGACTTCCCCGACAGTCACCACACCGGAACTGGCCACGACCACCGAGGGTGGGCCTCGGCCCGTTCCCGGCCGGGAGCCCGACCGTGGTGAGGATCACCGATTCCGACCGGATAGCCGGAGTGCGTCTCCTGGTCCCCGAGGTGTACTCCGACGAGCGGGGATTCTTCGTGGAGACCTTCCGTCGACAGTGGCTCCCCGACTGCGGGCACGAGATGCTCCAGGCCAACCGGGCCCAGAGATCGGCGGGGTCGGTGGTCGGTCTGCACTACCACCTCCACCAGGCCGACTACTTCCACATCATCGTGGGGCGGGCCCGACTGGTCCTCCACGACCTGCGCTCGGGGTCGGAGACCGACGGGAACACCCTGGTGGTGGACATGTCGGCCGAGGAACCCCTCGGGGTGTACATCCCACCGGGGGTCGCCCACGGTTTCTCGGCCCTCACCGACGTCATCCTCACCTACCTGGTCGATGGCTACTACAACCCCGCCGACGAGTTGGGGCTGGCCTGGGACGATCCGCAGGTCGGGGCCGACTGGGGCGTCGCCTCACCCCTGCTGTCCGAGAGAGACCGCACCAATCCGCGCCGGGAGGCCATCGACCCGGCCCTGATGCCCCACCACGGTCTGAGGGCCTGAACCGGTGAGGGTGCTGGTCACCGGCGGGGCCGGGTTCATCGGCTCCAACCTGGTCCGGCGGCTCCTCGCCGACACCACCCACGAGGTGGTGATCCTGGACGCCCTCACCTACGCCGGGGGTCGTGACACCATCGCCGACCTGGTCGAGGACCCTAGGGTGAGCTTCGTACCCGGTGACATCACCGACCGGGCGGTCGTGACCTCCGCGATGTCGGGATGCGACGTCGTCATGCACCTGGCGGCGGAGAGCCACGTCGACCGATCGCTGGTGGACCCCGACGTGTTCATGCGGACCAACTGCCTCGGAACCAACGTGCTGTGCGATGTGGCCCTGACGGTGGGGGTGCGGACCTTCCTGCACGTCTCCACCGACGAGGTCTACGGGTCGCGGGTCGAGGGCACCTTCACCGAGGACGACCCGCTCCGTCCAACCTCGCCCTACTCGGCCTCGAAGGCGGCCTCGGACCTGATCGCCCTCAGTCACCACCGCAGCTTCGGGCTGGACGTGAGGGTGACCCGGGCCTCCAACAACTACGGCCCCTTCCAGTACCCCGAGAAGATCATCCCCCTCTTCGCCACCCGGCTCATGGACGGACACGACGTGCCCCTCTACGGCGACGGTCGGCAGGTTCGCGACTGGCTGCACGTCGACGATCACTGTGCGGCCCTGCTCACCGTCCTGGAACGTGGCGTGGCCGGTGGTGTGTACAACATCGGGGGCTCGCGGGAGCTCAGCAACCGGGAACTGACCGGCCGCCTCCTGGAACTGACCGGTAGGGACCCGAGCCACGTCACCGAGGTCCCCGACCGCCCGGGACACGACTTCCGGTACTCGATATCGACGGGGAGGCTCCGGGAGCTGGGTTGGGAGCCCGAGGTGGGGATCGACGAGGGTCTGGCCGCCACCGTGGAGTGGTACCGCTCGAACCGCTGGTGGTGGGAACCCCGTCGGGCGGCCCCGAGTCCCCTCCGATGAGCCCCCCGGGCCCGGTCCTGGTGACCGGCGGCGGGGGGTTGCTGGGGCGTACGCTGGTCAACCGGTTGGCGGAGCGGGGGTTCACCGTCCACTCACCGGTCCGAAGTCGGCTGGACGTCACTGACGCAATGGGGGTCAGCCGGACGGTGGGGGCCCTGGCGCCGGGGACGATCGTGCACTGCGCGGCGGCCACCGCGGTCGACCGCTGCGAACGTGAGCCCGGCTGGGCGTGGGAGCAGAACGTGACCGCCACCGCCAACGTCGTCGACGCTGCCCGGACGGTGGGTGCCCGGGTGGTGTTGATCTCGACCGACTACGTGTTCGACGGCACCTCGGACCGGCCCTACCTGCCGGGCGACACACCCGCCCCCCTCGGCGAGTACGGCCGCACCAAGCTGGAGGCCGAGAGACTGTTGGCCGGCTCGGATCTGGTTGTCCGAACCGCCTGGCTGAACGGCCCCCGGGGCCTCACCGGCTCCGGGGTGGTCCACACCGTGTTGGACCTGGTCCGGGCCGGGCGGGAGCTGACGTTCGTAGACGATCAGGTCGGCTCCCCGTCCTTCGTGGACGACGTCGCGCCCGTCCTGGTGGAGCTGATCGGCCTCGGGGCCTCGGGAATCCACCACGTGGTGAACAGCGGAACGGCCAGTTGGTTCGAGCTGGCCCGGGAGACGGTGCGGGCCGCGGGACTGGACCCGGCCCTGGTGAGACCGGTCTCCACCGCCGACCTCGAGCCCCCCAGGGAGGCGATCCGTCCCCGGTTCTCCGCCCTCGACTGCTCGGGGCTGAGCCAGTTCGGGATCGGACCCCTGCGGCCCTGGCGGGAGGCCCTCCACGACCTGGTGGTCGGGCCCGGGGCCTGACCGTGCCCTCTACCCTGGGGCGGCCGTGAGGATCCTCGTCGTCTGCCCCCATTTCGAGCCCGACACCGCCCCGACCGGGGACGTCATGACCCGGATCGTGCACGAGCTGGCCGCCCGCGGTCACCATCTGGAGGTCCTGACCTCGCTCCCGTGGTACCGCGAGCACCGCATCGAGGATGGCTGGGAGGGCCGGATCGTGGCCCGTGAGGACACCGGGTGGGGTCGCATCACCCGGGTTCACCCCTTCCCCCCGGCCGACAAGCGCAGCCTGTGGCGCCGGGCCCTGTCATTCGCGGGCTTCACCGCCCTGGTCACCACCGTGGGCCTCCCCGGACGTCGGGTCGACGTGGTCCTGGCCATGTCACCCCCCCTGACCCTGGGGCTGGCGGGAAAGGTGTTGGCCGTGGTCCGGCGGGCGCCCCTGGTGTTCAACATCCAGGACGTGTTCCCCGATGTGGCGATCGAGGTCGGGGCCCTCACGGGGCGCCGGGCCATCTCCGCCGCCCGGTGGCTGGAGAAGTTCACCTACGCCCGCAGCTCGGCGGTGACCGTCCTCTCCGACGATCTGGCGGAGAACCTCAGGGCCAAGGTGGAGGATCCGACCCGGGTCCGGGTGATCCCCAACTTCGTGGACACCGCCGCCATCCGGCCCGGTTCGCGCATGACCCCCTACCGCAGGGAGCTGGGCATCGGTCATGAGCTGGTGGTGATGTACGCCGGGAACGTGGGCTTCTCCCAGCCCCTGGAGCTCATGGTCGACGCCGCCCGCTCCATGGTCGAGCGGGACGACGTTCGGTTCGTGGTCAACGGTGGTGGTTCGGCCCTCGAGGGGCTCCGGCGGCGAGCGGCGGACCTGCCGAACGTGGTGTTCGCCCCGTATCAGCCCCGGGAGAGGCTCAGTGAGGTCCTGTCCTCGGCCGATCTCCACCTCGTTCTCCTGAGGGAGGGCCTGGCCCGGTCCAGCGTTCCCTCCAAGACGTTCTCGATTCTGGCCGCGGGGCGCCCGGTACTGGCCAGCGTCGATCCGGGCTCGGAGATCTCCCGGGTGGTGGAGACCGCCGGTGCGGGTGTGTCCGTGCCCCCCGAGGACCCGACGGCGTTCCGCGCCGCCCTGGTGGAGATGCTGTCCGATCGGGAGGCCCTCGTCCGCTTCGGGCGGTCGGGCCGCAGCTACGTGGAGAGCTGGTTGTCCCCCGCCGCCGTGGCCCTCGAGTACGAGAGGCTGTTCGGTGAACTGGGGGCGCGGAGTCGGTGACCGGCGAGGCGATCGGGTCGGGGGAACCGCCCAGGTAGGGACCCGACGGAGGGTGGAGCGGAATTGGATCGCCGAAGCGGTAACTTGAGCCTCCGTATGGCGAAATCATCATCGGCCAAGAAGGTCCACAAGGCAGCCGCCGCCGGAGGCGGGCGTTCGGCACGTCGAAGCGATCGCAGTCTCATGTTCCCCGTGGCCATGGCCGTGGTGGTGCTGGTCGGGGTGGTACTGGTTTTCCTGGGCCGCCAGGAACGAATCGGTTCCCATGACTCCAGCGCCCCCCAGATCGGCGACCACTTCCACTCCACCTACGAACTCTACGTCTGCGGTGAGCAGGTCGACCCCATCCCCAACGACTCCGCCGATGACCGCACCGGAATCCACACCCACGGTGACAGCCTCATCCACATCCACCCCTTCGCCACCACGGTCACCGGCACGGGCGCCAACCTCGGTGCCTTCTTCGATGAGGTTCAGCTCCAGTTCGACGACGACACCCTGGAGTTGCCCGACGGGCGCATCCTCAAGTCGGGTGAGACCGAGTGCAGCCCCGGTCAACCCGGGGTCCTGAAGGTCTACAAGTGGGCGAGTGTCAGCGCCCAGGCTCCACTGGTGTTCGAGGATCACCTGCGCCAGGTGCGGCTGGACCAGAACCGGCCCGGTGAGGGGCAGCTCTTCACCATCGCCTTCATGCCCGCCGACACCCCCGTGGACGAGATCCCACGACCCGACGACGCCTACCTGCGGGAGTACATCGGCCTGCCCCCGGCCGATCAGCCCCTCGATGAGACCCCCGACGGTCACGGCGGCACCGGCACCGACACCGGGGGGGATCAGGGCACCACCGGGGACTCCAGCACCACCACCTCCCCGGGTGAGACGACGACCACCACGGCCGGCTGAGGGGTGAAGGCCCTCGTTCTGGTGGGCGGATTCGGCACCCGCTTGCGGCCCCTGACCCTGACCGCCCCCAAGCAGATGCTGCCCATCTGCGGGCGGCCCATGATCGAGTGGGTGGTGGAGCGACTGGCCCCCTTCGGGGTGGATGAGGTGATCCTGTCCCTGGGATACCGGCCCGACTCCTTCGTGAGCGCCTACCCCGACGGACACTGCGCCGGTCTGCCGATCCGCTACGTCACCGAACCCGAGCCCATGGGCACGGCGGGTGCCGTGAGGTTCGCGGCCGACGAGATCGGCTTCGACGACACCTTCCTGGTGCTCAACGGCGACGTCCTCACCGACCTCGACGTGGGCGAACTGGTGAGGTTCCACCGACGGGCCGGAGCGGTGGCCACGATCGCCCTCCACCGGGTGGAGGATCCCTCCGCCTTCGGTGTCGTGCCCACCGACGAGACCGGTCGGGTCACCGCCTTCGTGGAGAAGCCCCCTCCCGGGGAGGCCCCGACCGACCTCATCAACGCCGGAACCTACGTACTGGAACCGGCGGTGGTGGCATCCATCCCGCCCGGTCGTCAGGTCTCCATAGAGCGGGAGACCTTCCCCGCCCTGGTCGACGCCGGGGGTCTGTACGCCATGGCCTCCGACGCCTACTGGTTGGACACCGGCACGCCGGAGTTGTTCATCCGGGCCAATCTGGACATCATCTCCGGGGCCAGGGAGGGGGTATCCGTGGAGGCCATCGAGGGCACGGTGCACGTCGGGGCCGAGGTGTCGGACTCGGTCATCGGATCCGGAACCACCATCGCCGAGGGATCCCGGGTGGCGGGTTCGGTCATCTTCTCCGACGTGTCCGTGGGCGAGGGGGCGGTCATCACCGATTCCATCCTGATGCACGGGGTGCGGGTGGGTGCCGGGGCCCACATAACCGGATCATCGGTGATCGGTGAGAACGAGTCCATCACCGCCGGAGCGGTCATCGAGGGGATGCGGATCCCCTCACCCGACGGGGTGGCGGGGTGAGCTCCAGCCCGGCCACCGCCGAGTTGTCCGGGCCCGGTCCGGTGATGGTCACCGGGGGAGCCGGTTTCCTGGGTTCCCACCTGGTGGATCGTCTCCTGGCCGCCGGTCACGAGGTGGAGGTCATAGACGATCTATCCACCGGTTCCATGGCCAACCTGGAGGAGGCCCGGGGCACGGGTGGCCTCAAGATGCACCGCTTCGACGTCCGGGTCCCCGACTTCGCCGATCTGGTGGGCAAGAGGCGCCCGAGGACCATATTCCACCTGGCGGGCCACGTCGGCCGTCCGGGATCCCTCGCCGACCCCGTGTTCGACGCCGACGTGAACATCCTGGGCACCCTGAACGTGCTGGAGGCGGTCCGGGCCAATCCGGGTACCCGTTTGATCGTGGCCGTCCACGGGTTGTTCAGCCGGGCCGAACCGTGCTCCGGTCCGGTGGTGGCGGCCCGACCCCCCGAGACCCCCAGCCAGGTGGCGGCCCACACGGTCACCGACTACGTCCGGGTCCACGGGGACATCTACGACCTCGACGCCCGCACCGTGGCCCTGACGAACGTGTACGGACCCCGTCAGCAGCCCGGGGAGGCCGGCCCGGTGGTGGCCAACTTCGTGCGCTGGGCCCGGCGGGGTGAGCCCCTCAGGGTCGACGGGGACGGTTCGCGTACCCGTGACCTGCTGTACGTGGACGACGCCGTCGACGCCCTGTTCCGGGCGGCGGAGTCCCCGGCGGGGGCGATCATCCCGGTGGGATCGGGCACCACGGTGACCCTGGCCCGTCTGGCCCGCAGGGTGATCGAACTGGCGGGGAGCGACTCCCCGGTGCAGGCCGCCCTGCCCCGCCCCTTCGACCGGGACGGTACGGCGGTTCCCCTGGACACCGCGGCCGAGGTCCTGGGATGGTCCCCGTGGACCTCGTTGGACGAGGGTCTGCAACTGGTTCTGGCGGCCGGGGCGGACTGAGGCGGATCTCCCATCCGGTGACCAGCGGTTCCCGGGACGGCGGCATGGCGGCATGGCGGCATGGCGTCGCACCCGGCGCGCCCGGGGGTCAGCGACGAAGGGCCTCGGTGGGTTCGATGCGAGACGCCACCCGGGCCGGATAGGCCCCAGCCAGGGCCCCCACGAGAGTGGCCACGGCGATGGCCAGGAGCGGGATCCGGACATCGATGACGGGTTGCCAGTGCCGGTTGGCCGCCACCCCCAACATGATGGCCTCGCCGGCCACGGCACCGATCATGCCCCCTCCGAATCCGAGCAGGGTGGCGTCGGTGAGCACGTGGACGCCTATGTGGAACGGGGAGGCCCCCAGGGCCCGGCGCAGTCCGAACTCACCGTACCGACGCATGACCGACGCCAGGGAGGTGTTGGCCACCGCGAAACTGCCGATGACGGCGACCACGAGACCGAGTACCAGACCGAGGTTCGTGAGGTTCTGGTCCACCGCCTGTCGCAGGGTGACGTCGGACACGGGTCGGGACACGGCCAGGGCGGCGGGATCAGTGGGCAGCAGGGCCGGGGCCAGGACCTCGGCAACGTCGGGAGCGGCGCCGGGCTGGGTCACCACCAGTAGTCTCCGGGTGGTGGCGTCGGCGGCGAAGTGGCGGATCAGGGTGGTGTCGGGCACGAGGATCCCGGTTTCCAGGACCGGCAACCGCGGCACGGGGCCGACCGTGCCGACCACCGTGAAATCCAGGCCGGATATGAAGATGCGGTCGCCGACTTCGACACCCTGGAGTCCGTGGGCGGCGGCGGCCCGCTCGGGCACTATTGCCACCCGCTCGGCGTGGGCGGCGTGCCAGGCGCTCCATCCGGGGCCCCGCAGGTCGCCGTCGAGTTCGGGCACGGCCAGAGGGTCGACCCCGAACACCGCCGTCGTCTCCGGTATGGCGGTCGGGTCCACCAGCGCATTGGGGCGGACCACCTGATCGAACTGGCTCCTCACCGTTGAGGCGACGGCGGTGACGCTGGGGATGGCGCGAACCCTGTCGACCCCGTCCTGCCGCCAGGGGGCCTCCGCGGACTCCGGCTCGGGGCCCGGGGCCGAATCGGACCCCGAAGGCGCCACCACCACCTGGGTGGCGAGTCGGGCGTCGAACTGGTCGGAGACCTGAAATCTGACGGTGGTGACCAGCAGGACGCTCACCACGACGGAGGACACCCCTATGGCGATCCCCACGAGGGTCAGCAGGGAGCGCACGGGCTGCCCGGAGAGTTCGGCGGCGGACTCGCGCAGAAAGTCGAGGGGACGAACACCGGACCGCCTGACGGTAGGTCGCCTCACCTCGGCCCCCCGGATTCGATCCGCCCGTACCGAAGGGTGATCCTCCGGTCGCAATGATCGGCCACGAGAGGGTCGTGGGTGACGATGACCTGGGCGGTGTTCTCCTCCCTGAGGGCGGCGAACAGGTCGAGCACGGCCATGGAATTGGCCTCGTCGAGGTTTCCCGTGGGTTCATCGGCCAGCAGCAGCCGGGGTTTTCCCACGATGGCCCGGGCGATCGCCACCCTCTGGCGCTCACCGCCGGACAGCCGGTCCACCTTGGTGCCGATGCGGTCCTCCAGACCCACCGCCACCAGGGCCTCCTCGGCCCGGCGCCGCCGTTCCCTCTTGGGGAACCGTCGGTAGAGGAGCCCCAGTTCGGTGTTCTCCAGGGACGATCGGGGCCCCATCAGGTGGAACTCCTGGAAGACGAAACCGATCCTCTCGGCCCGTAGCGACGCCCGCTGCCGCTCGGAGAGACCGGTGGTGTCCAACCCGTCGAGGCGGTAGCTCCCGGCCGAACTGTCGGTCAGCAGGCCGAGGAGGTTCAGCAGGGTGCTCTTGCCGGACCCTGAAGGGCCCACGATGGCCACCTGCTCACCCCCCTCGATGGTCAGGGTGGCGTCGCGCAGGGCCTCCACGGGCACGGGACCGGCGAAGGTCTTGCCCAGGTCAGTGGCCTCGACCAGGGGGGTGGAGGCCATGTCAACTGACCCGCACCCTCGCACCGGCCACGATGCCTGCGGGGGGGTCGGGGATCTCGACCCAGCCCCCGATGCTCGCTCCCGGGGTGAAGTGGACCCTCCGGACCTCACCCCCGGGAAGTACCAGACGCACGAACGGGCCATCACCGTCGCTTCTGACAGCCGCGGTGGGAACGGCCAGGACGGGACCATCCGACGCGGCCACAACCACCTCGATACGGGTGGGTGTGCCCCGGGGAGCGGTGATGGCGGGCGTCGCCGTCCCGGAGGAGAGCCTGATCCCGTAGTCGCCGGTGTCGGTGAACTCGACCCTGTCGACCACCAGTTCGGCCGGAGGCTGCAGGTCGGTGGCCGTGGCCGCCATCCCCTCCCGGATCTCCGCCCCGAGGGCCGGACCCACCATCGCTTCGATCGCCGAACCGCCCGAGGTCAGGGACAGCAGGGGAGCGTCGGTCCCGGCCAGGTCCCCCAGCTCCACTCGGACGTCGACCACGTCGGCGGGCAGATCGGCAACGGCCAGAAGCTCGCCGGGTGAGGCGATGACGGTCTCCCGCTGAGACCGGGTTCCCCCCGAAGCGGTGCCGGTCCCGCCGGGGCCCGGGGTGGAGGCTCCCGCCGTCCCCGATTCGCGGCTGCCCCTGGGGGGCTTCACCCCGACGGCCTCGTAAAGGGACGTGAGGGCCCTGCGGGTGGCGGGCCCGAACCTCCCATCGGCCTCCAGGTCGAACCCCGCCTCGGTGAGGGCGACCTGCAGGCGTCTGACGTCCTCACCCCGGTCCCCGACCGTCAGCTCCCGGTACAGGGGGATCTCCATGGGGAGGGCTATCAGCGGCCGGTCGGCGATCCAGGCCACGGCGCCACCGGCCGAGATGTGGTCCCCCGGCCGTGGGAGACCGGTGACCACCGGTGGTGGTGCGTCGGTGGGACGCCCGGCGGGAAGTCCGATCTCCCACAGGCTGGTGGGCACGACCTCACCCCGCAGGGTGACCGCCTCCAGCAGTGGTCGCTGCTCGATCTCGACGTCGATGTCGGGAGGGGGAGGCGGAGCGGCGTCGGCCAAGCGTTGCTCGGACGATACCGAGGAGTTGGAGACGAACCACAGCCCACCGAGGGCGGCCAGAATCACGAACACCCCCAGGCCCACGAGCTTTGCGGATCTGGATCTCAAGGACGGACTCCTTCCGTCGATGGCCGGTGGACCATCACGGCCTCGGCCTCGTGGGGCGTACCCGTGGGTTGGTGATGGTGGTGCATGGGAGTCTTCGTCGGGGTGTCAGCGGGGGAGGTTGTCGACGTAGTCGGCGATGATTCTGATGTCGGGTTCCCACTTGCGGATGAAGTCGCTGCGTCTGGCGGCCCGGAGTTCGGCCCGGGTGGTCAGGTACTCCTTCCCGCATTTCATGTACAGGGCTCCCTGCTCCCTGAGAATGCGGCGTACCGCCTCCGGATCGAAATCAGCGGCGACAAGTAGAGCGTCCACGTGAGACAGGAAGCCGTATTCATCGCCGGCAAATTCAGGTGGCACACCTTCATCCACCAGACATGAGGAGAAGTCCTTCCGCAGTGCGACGACCTGATCGGAGGAGTTCACCTCTTCAATGACCTGGTACCACTCACCCAGAATCAGGTCAAAGGAGTCGTCGGCCTGGGTGTAGTCCTCTCCCAAGCGCTGTCTCGCCGACCTCTGGCAGGTTCGGAGCGCCTGCTCGAGGGCCGGATCGGGCTCGCCTGGTGTCTCCGAAAGTGGCCCGCCTTCACCCGTGTTCACTGGTGGCAGGCCGTTGGTCTCGAGGTAGCCCATGTTGGGAAACTGGGCATTGGC
>JALSTE010000261.1 GCA_026983855.1 Acidimicrobiia bacterium | reverse complement strand
GGGTCTCATCGTCCTGGCCGGGGCGCCGGTCGTCGCCATCATCTACACCCGGATGTCCGACGGAGCCCGGCGCCGCAGTCTGGCGGTTCAGGAGGAGTACTCCGGAGTGGTCACCGTCGCCTCGGAGAACTACCAGGCCAACCGGGTGGTGAAGCTGTTCCGGCTGGCCGGGAGGGAGGAGAGGCGCTTCGAGCGGGCCTCGGACCGACTGTTCGCGTCCCAGCTGCGACTGAGTCTCTTCGGCGGGCTCTTCGGGGTGGCGGTGGAGGGCACCATGACCCTGCTTCGTCTGGCGGTGCTCGGTATCGGCACCTGGCTGATATTCGAGGGCAACTTCACCCTCGGGGGACTGGTCGCATTCCTCGGGATCATGGGTGAGGTGCTCTCTCCGGTGACGGGGCTGACCAGCCTGGGCCAGTCGATCCAGTCCTCCGTGGGTTCCCTCATCCGTCTCGAGGAGGTCCTCGGGGCCGAGCCGGAACCGGAGGGGGAGGACCTCCCGCCCCTGGAACCCCTGGCCCGGGAGATCCGCCTCGAGAACGTGTCGCTGTCCTACACCCCCGAACAGAGAGCTCTCGACGGCGTCGACGTCACCATCCCCGCCGGTTCCCGGGTGGCCTTCGTGGGCCCCTCGGGTTCGGGCAAGTCCACCACCCTGAACATCCTGATGCGACTCTACGAACCCGATGAGGGCCGGCTACTCCTCGATGGGGTCGACGTGAGGGAAAGGTCGTTGTCCTCACTGCGGGCCCAGATGGGAGTGGTCTTCCAGGACTCCTTCCTGTTCGACGCCACCGTCAGGGAGAACATCGCCATGGGCATGGAAGGGGTGGGTGAGGACCAGATCAGGGCGGCGGCCGCCGCCGCCGAGGTGGACGAGTTCCTGGACAACCTCCCCCACGGGTTCGACACCCTGGTCGGTGAGGGGGGGCGGAACCTCTCGGGGGGTCAGCGGCAGAGGGTCGCCATCGCCCGGGCCCTGGTGGCCGAGCCATCCATACTTCTTCTCGATGAGGCCACCTCGGCCCTCGATCCGCGTACCGAACGTCAGATCACATCGACCCTGGAGCGGGCCGGAGCGGGCCGGACGGTGGTGGCCATCACCCACCGGCTCACCTCCATCGCCGACTACGACACCATCTTCGTGGTGGACGGGGGACGGGTCGTGGAGCATGGCTCCCACGACCTCCTGTTGGAGAGTCGGGGGGTGTACGCCCGCTTGTGGGCCGAGCAGACCGGTGCGGCCCTACCCGAGCCCGAGGCGGTCGACCTGGTCTCGGTGTTGTCCGATCTGCCCCCGTTCGTGAATCTCGACCGGGCCGATCTGGTCGAGGTGGCCGCCATGTTCGACGAGATCCGTCTCGAACCCGGGGCCACGGAGGTCGAGGGAGGGCGACTGGCCGTGGTCATGTCGGGCCTGGCCGAGGTGGTGGCGGCCGGATCCGAGCCCGGGAGCGTTCCACTGCGGGAGCTGGGGAGGGGGGCGGTGTTCGGTTTGAACGCCCTTCTCGGCCAGGATCAGGGGAACATGCTGCGGACGCGCGGTGAGGTGACCCTCGCCGTCCTCGATGCCGACCGCCTGGACTCGCTGAGGACCAGGTTCGAGTCGGTGGAGGCCGGGTTGTCGGGGCGGTCCACCCTCATGGGTGCTCCCCGGGGGACGGTCGTCTCCCGGCTCACCCTGGGGCCGACGGTGTCGTCCGCTGCGGGTCCGCTCAGCTCACCTTCAGGTCGATGACTACCTGGACACCCTCGGTCATCGAGATCTCCAGCGCCGAGGCCAGAACCGGTGGTAGGTCCGCCGGTGTCCCCACCGTGAATCCCCGACCACCGCAGGTCTCCACCGCCGCCGCGTAGTCCGGCGACGGGTCGAGGGAACTCAACGGCATTACGGGGGCCGATACGGCCGCCCCCTCCGGGTACATGGCCCGGGTCGAGTTGCGAACGGCGCCCCAGGCGGAGTTGTTCTTGACCACGGTCAC
The DNA here is from genome assembly GCA_026983855.1 of Acidimicrobiia bacterium. Classification (GTDB taxonomy): domain Bacteria; phylum Actinomycetota; class Acidimicrobiia; order Acidimicrobiales; family Poriferisodalaceae; genus DRKF01. The sequence continues at coordinate 1,135 of JALSTE010000261.1, read as the reverse complement.
CACCGGCAGGTCCAGGGCGGCCGCGGTCTGGTGGCAGGACAGGGGATTGGCGAACAGGTACGAACCGTCGCCGACCACGGCGACCACGGGTTCATCGGGCCGGGCGGCCCTGATCCCCAGGGCGCAGGGCAGACCCCATCCGAGGCCCCCCGACACGGGGTGGGAGAAGTAGCGGCGGGGGTCGCCGAATCGAAGCGAGGCCGGATCGCAACCCAACTCGTTCACGAGGGTCACGGAGTCATCCAGCACCTCGGAGACGGCGGCCCCGACGGGATCGTCGGAGGCCGGCCCCCCGGGTACCGCTCCGGGCTCCCAACGGCTGACCCAGTCACCGAGTCGTTCGCCGAGGGCGGACAGGAACAGCGACACATCGGAGGAGATCGACAGATCGGTGGGGAACCCCCGCACGGCCATGTCGGTGAACATGGGATCGGGACCCACGGCAACCACCGGGACGTCGGCACGGGGCTCCCACACCCGTGGAATCCACGGAACCATGCTGTCGAGGACGATGATCAGATCGGCCGAACCCAGGGCCCCCCGGTGATCGAACCCGCCATTCCAGGTGGAGGTGGTGGCGAGACTCAGACGACCGGGCCAGAACTGGACCACCGGGGTGTGGTGCCCCTCGGCGAACTCCGCCACCATCCGCTGGGCGGCGTGATCGGCCCGGGAGCTGACCAGTACCGGACGCCGGGAGTCCTCGATCAGGGCGGCGACCCTCTCCACCGCCTCGGGATCGGGGGCCGGACGGGTCGGATGGGGGGGAACCGGACCCCCCGGTGGCGGGGCCTCGAGACGGGCGGCGAGGATCTCCCGGGGGAGGCTCACGTAGGTGGGGCCACCGGGGGGAGCCTGGGCCAGTGACATCGCCCGGTCGACGATCTCCGAGGTCTGATCGGGGTGTCTCAGCTCGTAGTCCCAGCGGGTGAACTGACGCACCATCTCACCCTGGTCGAACATCTCCTGGCCCCAGTGGATCGGCAGGTCCCGGGCCCCGAAGCGTCCGTGCTCACTGATGGGGGTTCGGCCCGACGCGATCAGCATGGGGATGTTCTCCCGGGAGGCGTTGATGATTCCCATGAGGGCGTTGGCCAGACCCACGTTCACGTGGACCATGACCACCTGGGGCCGT
>JALSTE010000260.1 GCA_026983855.1 Acidimicrobiia bacterium | reverse complement strand
CGTCTGGTGCTCAGCTCCACCGCCTGGGTCGACCCCGCCTCCCGGGAGCGACGAAGGGGAGGACCCTCCGTGGACGTGGTGCGGACCTCCGCCGACGGCTCCCACCTGGTCGAGCTGTGGGAGGGTCGCCGTCCCTTCTACCCCGTGGATCGCCCCGATCTGCTGGGGAGGTTCGTGGCTGATGCCCTCAGGGCCCGGGACCCCGCCGAGGGGCACCGGGCCGTTGGGGCCTACCGGATGGAGGAGCGTATCGGGGCCGTGGTCTGTCCCACCCTGTGCATCGGCGCCTCGGCCGACCCCTTCGCCTTCCCCGATCTGGAGCCCCTGGCATCCCACATCCCCGGCTCGGTCACCGCCGTGGTGGAGGGGGGCACGGTGGCCCTGGTCGAGGAGCGGTATGGCGAGCTGGCCTCCCTCATCTCGGGCTTCGTGGCTGATTGAGGGATCCTGGTCCCCGGCGGGAACAGGCTGGCCTCCCTCATCTCGGGCTTCGTGGCTGGCTGAGGGGCCCTTCCACCCGGTGGGTGCCCGATTCCCGGTTCGGCGAGGAGCCGGCGACGGGTGGGAGGGGAACGCCCCCGGTCGTCACCTCTCCCGATTGGCGGGAGGGTGCGTCTCGTACATCCTGACCGCCACCACGGCGGCGGAGACCAGGGTCAACCCCGCCACGGCGTAGATGGCGACCGGTATGGAGTACGCGTCGGCGATGAGTCCGGCCACGATGGCCCCCACGGCGAACCCGGAGTCCCGCCAGAGCCGGTAGATCCCTATGGCTCGGGCCCGCCAGGCGGGATGGGCGACATCGCCGATGGCGGCCAGCAGGGTGGGGTAGACCATGGCGGTACCGGCCCCCAGCACGGCGGTGGCCGCCAACCAGGGCCCGAACCCGCTGACCGCGGCCACGGTGGCGATGGCCAGAGCCTGCAGGGCCATCCCACCCGCGATCAGCCACTTCCGCCCGACCCGGTCCGAAAGGGCGCCGGTCCAGAGCTGACCGATGCCCCAGACGGCGGGGTAGACGGCGGCCAGGACACCGATCCGGGCCACCGACAGGCCGGCCCGGGCGAAGAACAGGGGGAACAGGCCCCACGCCAGACCATCGTTGAGGTTGTTGACCAGACCGGCCTGGGAGCACGCCGACAATGCGGGTTCGGTGAAGCTCGTGAGGCGGAAGACACCGGCCGTTCCCAGCCGTTCGGTGGGTACGGCGGGTGGTCCGGGCCCCTCGACGGGGGGTTCGGATCGGGCCGTGGCGGCGGGGGTTGAGCGGGACCGGGCCTCGTGGTGGGCGTGACCGTGGGTCTCGCGGACCACCAGGGTCGAGAGACCCAGGCCCAGCCCGGCGAAGGCCAGGCCCAGGAAGAACGGTGCGGGTCGGAGTCCCCACCGTTCGGCGATCCACCCGGTGGCCAGTGCCGTGAGGGCCACCGCTCCGTATCCCGCCGCCTCGTTGAAGCCCATGGCCAGTCCCCGGCGCCGGGGACCGACCAGGTCGATCTTCATGATGACGGTGGTGGACCAGGTCAGGCCCTGGTTGATCCCCAGAAGCACATTGGCCGCCACCACCCAACCCCAGGTGGGAGCCCACATGAGGAGAAGGGGTACCGGTACCCCCACCAGCCACCCGGCGACCAGCACCGGCTTGCGCCCGTGGCGATCGGAGAGGGTGCCGGCGAAGAAGTTCGTGAGGGCCTTGACGGCGCCGAAGGCGGCGATGAACGTGAGGGTGGTGGTGAGGGCGGTGAGGCCGAACTCACTGCGGGCGAGAAGGGGGAGCACGGTGCGTTCCTGCCCGATCATGCCCCCCACCAGGGCATTGACCCCGACCAGGAGGACGAACTGGCCCAGGTTCTCCCTCAGCCCGAGGACGGGGGTCGGTCCGGGGTGGCTCGGGGGTCGGCTGTTGGCCGGATTCATCCCACTCTCCTAATTCAAGTAGATACTTGAATACTGTAGTGGTCAGGACGACAACTCAAGTAATCTCTTGAATGAGGGTCGCCAACCGGAGTGGCCCCGACCGCGGAGGAGACCCCGGGACCATGGGAGATCGACAGGCCAAGGACGCCCTCTACGACGGGTTCGCCGGGGTGGCCAAGGCCCTGGCCAACGGACGCCGGGCCGAACTGGTCGATGTTCTCGGGCAGGGCCCGCGTCACGTGGAGGAGTTGGCGGCCGAGATAGGCCAGAGTGTCGCCAACACCTCATTCCACCTGCGCACCCTGGCCGCCGCCGGTCTGGTCACCACCGAACGGGTCGGCGCCCGTGTGTACTACCGCCTGGCGTCGGAGCGGGTGGCCGAACTCTGGGCGGCGATCGAGGACGTGGCCCGGGCCCATTCCTCCCGTCTCGGTGAGCTGGCCCGGGCCTACGTCGGCGACCGGGAGGGGCTCGAGGAGATCGGACGCAAGGAGCTGGTCGAACGTCTCTTCCGGGGTGAGGTACTGGTCATCGACGTACGCCCCCGGGCCGAGTACGAGGCCGGACACATCGAGGGGGCGCTGTCGGTGCCGGTGGCCGAACTGCCCGGGGCCCTGGACTCACTGCCCGACGATGTGGGGATAGTGGCCTACTGCCGGGGTCCCTACTGCGTGTTCGCCGACGAGGCGGTGAGGATGCTCACCGCCTCCGGACGGGCCGGGTTCCGCCTCGAGGACGGATTCCCCGAGTGGAGGAGGCGCGGGTATCCGGTGGCGGTCGGCGGCGGGGAGAACCGGAGCGGCCCGGGCCATCGATAGGGAGGTTGTGAACATCCAGACGTCGATCCCGCCCACCACCACCCCATCCCTGCGGGAGATGGTGCGGTCCTCGCTGCGGTGGGCTCTGTTCATCCTGTTGGGGGGAGCGATAACCTCCGTGGGTTCGGAGAGGATGTTCTGGTTCTGGGCCTCCGATCCCCGGGACCATTGGGTGACTTCACTGGTCTACGCGGTGCCGTTCGCGGCGGCCCTGTGGGCCATCTCCCGGTTCCGGGTGGGTGGCCTGTCGTCACTGCTCCTGGTTGCTCCGCTGTTCGCCTACGTGACCGAGGGCGTCATCACCCCGGTCATGTACTCGGGGGGACCCTTCCTGCCCGTCTTTCCGGCCTGGTTCACGTTCTGGCACGGGTTCATCGGCCTGGTTC
>JALSTE010000259.1 GCA_026983855.1 Acidimicrobiia bacterium | reverse complement strand
CACCAGCAGTGCGTCGGTGCCACTCCGGCCGGCGATGACCGCGTCACCCTCGGACAGGGCGCAGACCTGGCGTCCGTCCACCGCCAGGATCGCCTCCCGGTCCCCCGCCACCCATATCCGGACCTCGGTGTCGGGATCGAGGACCAGCGACCGGTCGAACAGGGTGTGGGGGGACACCGGGGTGAACAGGATGGCCCGGTGACGCGGTTCCACTATCGGACCCCGGGCCGACAGGGAGTACGCCGTGGAACCCGTGGGGGTGGCCACGATCAGACCGTCGGCGGAGTAGGTGGTGAAGGGTCGGTCGTTGAACGCCACCCCCAGATGGACGGTGTGCCCGGCCACCTTCTTCTCGACAACGCCCTCGTTGACCGCGGTCCACGGACCCTCGAGTCGTCCCCCCACCCTCTCCACCCTGAGTTCTATGGTCATGCGCCGCTCGATCCTGCCGTCACCGGCCAGAACGGCGCTGATGGCACGGTCCACACCCTCGGGTTCGACGGCGGCCAGGTATCCCAGACTCCCGGCGTTCACCCCCAGAACCGGAACCTGGGAGCGGGCCACGATGGCCAGGGTGCGGAGCATGGTGCCGTCACCCCCCACACTGACGGCCAGGACGGCCTCCGCCACGGCGTCGGACTCGCCCAGGGCCAGGTCGCCCCGTCCGAGGTGGGCGGCGTCCTCCGGTGGCAGGCGCACCACGTGACCCGCGCCCAGGAGTCGATCGAGGGTCGCCGCGGCCAACCGTTGGGCCTCGGGGCGTTCGGGGTGGACGGTCATGAGTATGAGGCTCAAGTCGCCCCCGTCCCCGTGGCGGTGGCCACCGCGGTCGCGATCAGGCGCGACACCGATGGTTCCGGTCCGGGCCCCTCTGATCCGTCCCTGCGGACGTGCATGAGAAACTCCCTGTTCCCCTTGGTTCCGGTCACGGGTGACAACATCAGTCCCATGATGCCCGCGCCGAGGGACAATGCGGTGCCCGCCACCTCCTCGAGTACCCGTGACCACACCTCGGGGTCCCTGATCACCCCGCGACCGCGGTTGACCTCACGCCGGCCCGCCTCGAACTGCGGCTTCACCAGGGTGATCAACTCCGGCTCCGGACCCCCCAGATCCAACAGCGTCCCCAGAACCGTGCGGAGGGATATGAACGACAGGTCGGCGACGACCAGATCGACGGGGGGCTGCACATCGGCGGGGGTCAGATTCCGGACGTTGACCCCCTCCCGGAGCTCCACGGCCCGATGGTTGGCCAGTCGATCCAGCATCAGACCCCGCCCCACGTCCACCGCCACCACCTGGGCGGCTCCCCGCCGCAACAGGCAGTCCGTGAACCCCCCGGTCGATGAGCCGGCGTCGAGCACCCGGCGCCCCCCCACGTCGACGCCGAAGGCCTCCAGGGCGGCCTCCAGCTTGGCCCCGGCCCGACTGGCGAAGGGCCGCTCACCCTCGACCACCTCGATGGGCTCCGCCGGCGAGGTCTGACGGGCCGCCTTGGGGGCGGGGGCGCCTCCGACGGTCACCCTGCCCTCGGCGATGAGCTGCTGGGCCCGGTGACGGGATTGGACCAGGCCCCGGCGCACCATCTCGCGGTCCAGCCGCAGCCGGGCCATCTAACGCCGCCCGGGGGGCGGGGGCGTCGGGGCGAGGGACTTCGAGAGCGGGGGATTCGGGGGCGGCACCGTGCTCCGAACCCTGACGCCCTGCCGCTCCACGGGGCCGGAGAGTAGCACCGGGTCGCCGTCACCCCGGTTCAGTTAGGGTGGGCCCGTGCTCCCCCTCAGCGACGAGAACCCGACGAAGAGCACCCCGTGGGTCACGATTCTGCTGATCATGGTGAATATCGCGGTGTTCGCCTTCATCCAACCCCAGGGAGACTCGCCCCAGGGAATCGAATTCAGCTACGAGTACGCCGCCATACCCTGTGAGATCACGACCGGACAGCCGGTCTCCACCAACGAGATTCCGGTGGTGAACGGCGGTTCCACCGACACGTGTGTCCGCCAGTCACCTCTTCCCCCCGGTTGTGACACCCCGGCGGGGAGTCGGGGGGTCTGCACCCCCTTCCCCCACAAGAACATCTTCCTGTCGGTGCTGTTCTCGCTGTTCCTCCACGGAAGCTGGTTCCACGTCGGATTCAACATGTGGTTCCTGTGGATCTTCGGCAACAACGTCGAGGATCACCTGGGCCCACTGAGGTACCTGGCCTTCTACCTGGTGGCGGGGGTGGTGGCCGCCCTGGCCCACGTGGCGATGCAGCCCCAGTCCACCGTGCCCCTGATCGGGGCGTCGGGTGCCATAGCCGGGGTGATGGGGGCCTACCTGGTCTGGTTCCCGACCGCCCGGGTCCGTACCCTCATCTTCTTCTTCTTCATATTCTTCGCCGACATCGAGGCCCGCTGGTTGTTACTGGGCTGGCTGGTCTCCCAGTTCCTGTTCAACACCGGAACCGACATCGCCTGGGCCGCCCACGTGGGCGGATTCATCTTCGGCGTGGTATTCGGAGCCTGGGTCCGGGGTAGTGTCACCGCCCGCCGGGTCCTGTGGCGCCGGGTGTACACCACCGACGACGAGGGCTTCTGGGACGCCCGCCACGGGGGTCGGGCCCCCGATCACTTCCCCCCCTATGAGGGTCCGGTCAGGTAGGAGTCCGACCCCGAGGTTCGGGTGTCGAGCAGCCCCGTCAGGTCCGCACCACCCAATCGGCCAGATCCCCGCCCGGTCAGCCGACCAACCGGTCCACCAGTTCAGCCAGGTCCGGGGCCACCAGATCGGCGGGGGGCTCGGCGGTGGCCACCTGATCGGCGGAGGTCACGCCACTGAGCACCAGGGCGAACCGGTATCCGAGCCTGCGGGCCAGAAGTCCGTCGGTGGCGGGGAGGTCCCCCACCACCACGGGGCGACCGCCGGTGGCCGGCCTCCGCCCCAGGCGGGACCTTATGAGTTCCGCCACGGGGGCGTGGGGTTTTCCGGCGACGGTCGGCTCCACCATTCCGGCGGTGGCGACCGCGGCCACCAGGGCCCCGTTCCCGGGAAGCAGGCCCGCCGAGGTGGGATAGGTGGGATCGGAGTTGGTGGCCACGAGCCGGGCCCCACCGTGGATGGCCCGGGCCGCCCGGGCCA
>JALSTE010000258.1 GCA_026983855.1 Acidimicrobiia bacterium | reverse complement strand
CCACGTCGCAGGTGTACGGCACGACCTCGGAGCCCCGGTGGTCTCCGACCACCCTTGCCGCGGTTAGCTCATTGGCCTCGGCGTCGATGTCCACCGCCGCCACCCGGGCTCCCTCCGACACGAACCGTTCCACGGTGGCCGCGCCGATCCCGTGGGCCGAGCCGGTGACCACGACCACGTATCCGTCAAATCGTCCCATGACCGGTACCTCCCATTGACTCCGCTCGCCATCCACCCACCATCACCCCTGCGCCAAACCGATCCATGACCAGTACCTCTCGTCGCCATTCGCTGTCGTCCGCGCCCGCTTATCGCCCGGCGGTCCCCTGTGCTAGCACTCCGGGAGGGAAACGGCCGCAACCACCCCGGAGGCCCCATGACCGCCTACCTGGTCGACTACGTGAGAACCCCCATCGGACGCTACGGCGGTGCCCTCTCCCCCGTCCGCCCCGATGACCTGGCCGCCGTGCCCCTCGCCGCCCTCATGGAGCGCAACCCGGCCGTGGACTGGGATCTCACCGATGACGTGCTGCTCGGTTGCGCCAACCAGGCGGGCGAGGACAACCGCAACGTGGCCCGGATGTCCCTGTTGCTGGCGGGAATGTCCGAGTCGGTCTCGGGGGTCACCCTGAACCGCCTGTGCGGCTCGGGCATGGATGCCGCGGCCATGGGCGCCCGGGCCGTCCGGGCCGGTGACGCCGACCTGATCGTGGCCGGGGGGGTGGAGTCCATGTCACGCGCCCCCTTCGTGGTCGCCAAGCCCACCAGGGCCTTCGACCGCAACGCCGAGATGTACGACACCACCATCGGCTGGCGGTTCGTGAACCCCCGGCTGGAGGAGCACTACGGGGTCGACTCGATGCCGTCCACGGCGGAGAACGTGGCCGCCGAGTTCGGCGTGGAGCGGACCGATCAGGATCTCTTCGCCTGGAGGACCCAGCGGAGGACGGCCGCCGCTCAGGCGTCGGGTCGCCTGGCCCGCGAGATCGTTCCGGTGACGGTTCCCCGCCGACGGGGTGATCCCGTGATCGTCGACACCGACGAGCACCCCCGTCCCGACACCGATCCGGAGAAGCTGGCCGCCCTCAGGCCCATCTTCCCGGGGGGCACGGTCACCGCCGGAAACGCCTCGGGGGTGAACGATGGGGCGGCCGCCATGCTGATCGCCTCGGAGGCCGCGGTCACCAGGTACTCCCTGGAGCCCCTGGCCCGGATCACCCGCACCACCACCGTGGGGGTGGCCCCCAGGATCATGGGTATCGCCCCGGCCCCGGCCACCCGGAAGCTGCTCAATGCCGCCGGGTTGGGGATCGACGACATCGACCTGTTCGAGCTGAACGAGGCCTTCGCCAGCCAGTCCCTGGCCGTCCTCCGCATGCTGGGCCTCCCCGACGACTGTGAGATCGTCAATCCGAACGGAGGCGCCATCGCCCTGGGTCATCCTCTGGGGATGTCGGGAGCCCGGATCCTGGGCACCGCGGCCCTGGAGATGAGGTTGCGCGGGGCAGCGCGGGCCGTGGCCACCATGTGCATCGGCGTCGGCCAGGGGATCGCCACCCTGCTCGAGGCTGTCTGACCCCATGGCGTTTCTGCGGGGCGGCGACCCGCCCCATGTTCGATAACGTGGTTCGCCGCGCCGAATCCACCGATTGCAGCCCGGGCGCGATCACCCCTGGATCGTGGGAGACACGATGAGTCGACGTATTGAGATCGAGCTGACCAGTCGGCGCGACGACGGAACCTGGACCTGGCGGGCCGCCGGAGCCAAGCAGCCAAAGGGGTCGCTGGACGGTGCCCTCCTCCACGAGGGCGCGACGGTCGGCGATGTCGTGAGGGCGGATGCCGACTTCACCCTCGACGGCATCGAGATCCTCTCCGTGCTGCCCCCCAAGACCCGCAGCGGCAAGCCCCCGGCGGAGACCATCGAACTGCTGGGTGGCACGTTCGAGCCCGGGGTCAGGACCCACCTGGCTCCGAAGCGGGGTGGACGCGACCGCGGGGACCGCGGTCGCGGGCGCGATCGGGGCGGCCGCCGGGACCGGGGCGAACGGGGCCGCGGAGGCGAACGCGGCGAACGGGGCCGCGGAGGCGAACGCGGCGAACGGGGCCGCGGAGGCGAACGGGACGAACGGGGCCGGGGTGGCGAGCGCGGTCGGGGGCAGGGCCGGGAGCGCCGTAGGCCACCCCGCGAGGAGAAGCCCCGTCCCAAGAAGCTGCGGCCCGGACGGGAGCACCGCAAGGCATGGCTGAGCAGTCTCCCCGAGGATCACAGGATCGTGGCCGAACAGCTGTCCCGCGGGGGCCTGGCCGCGGTGCGTCGCGAGATCGACGTCCAGAACGAAAAGGCCAAGGCCGACGGTAGTCCCGAGGTGAAGGCCTCAGCCCTGATCGCCCTGGCCGAGAAACTACTTCCCGATCTCCGGATCGCCGAGTGGCGGGACCGGGCCGATGCCGCCCTGGCCTCGGTGGACGAGATCGACCTGCGTGACCTGCGCACGGTGGTCGTGGCCGGGGTGGATGCCGCCAAGGACTCCGACGCCATGAGGGTTCTGGACCAGCTCCGGGAGTCCCTGACCCGGCGGGTGGAACAGGCCCACGCCGACTGGCTGACGGAGATCTCCTCCCTGCTGGGCGAGTCGCGTGTGGTGAGAGCCCTACGGGTTGCGTCCCGCCCCCCCAAGGCCGGTTCACCCCTGCCCCCCGACCTGGCCCAGCGACTGGCCAACGCCGCCAACGAGGCCCTGACCGGTGATGTGACCCAGCACCGTCTGGCCACGGTTCTCGATGCCGTCAGCCGCTCCCCGGTGCGACCCAAGGTCGTATTCGACAACGTCCCCGACAAGCCCGGCGACGAGCTCCTGGAGATGGTCCGCAAGGTGGCCTCCTCCCTGCCCCAGGTGGCGGAGAAGTTCGGGGTCAGCCCCACCGCCCGGCCCAAGCGCAAGCGCAAACGACCACGGTCGGGATCCAAGATCCCCCCCAAGCCCAAGGCCGCACCGGTCGCCAGCGCCGAGGCCTCTTCAGCCGCGGCGACAGCGGGTACCGCACCAACCCCAACCGAAACAGGCGACACAGCACCAGACAAACCGGCCGAAACACCAACCCCAACCGAAACAGGCGACACAGCA
>JALSTE010000257.1 GCA_026983855.1 Acidimicrobiia bacterium | reverse complement strand
ACCCATCGTGGTCGCCGCCACCGGGGACGACGAATCCTCGCCCCACCGCGACCTTTCCGGCGTCGGGGCGTCGTCACCGTAGCGAGGAAAGTCTGAGGAAGGAACCCGCCGACAGTGTCCAGTGCACCCAGCCAGAGGCCCCTCACCACCGGGACGGTCGTCCCGTCGATCAGGAGGTCTGAGTCCATGGCCGAATCTCCCCTGCCCAAGGGCCGTGTCGTGCTCACGTGCAACACCTGCGGGGCCCCGGTCTCCTGGCCGGTGTCGGCTGACACCCGGCGGCGCAATCCCCCCACCGAACCCGAACCGGGACGATTCCGTCGGGTGACCGACGTGCAGGGCCGCACCGTCCTGGTCACCGCCCTGGCCAGTGCCCGCCTGGGTCCGGTCGGGGGCACAAAGAGGGCCCGCTACTGTCCCTCGGGGCACTATGTCGCCGACATGAACTCCGCTCCCCATCCTCCCCCCTGGGTGGTGGAGTTCCACCCCGAACGGGTGAGCTGGCGGAGGGTGGACGACTAGCGGACCGTCGCCGTCAGGGCTTCCTCGAGATCCGCACGGACGTCCTCCACTGACTCGACTCCCACCGACAGCCTCACCAGTCCGTCGACGATTCCCTGTCGGGCCCGCTCCTCGGGCGTCAGGGCGGCGTGGGTCATAGAAGCCGGATGGTTGGCGAGGGTCTCGGTGCCGCCCAGGGAGGGGGCCAGCAGCACCAGGTCCAGGGCGTCGAGAAACGCCCCGGCCGCCTCGGCACCGCCACGGAGGACGAAGCTGAGACAGCCCCCTCCCGATGCCATCTGGGCCGAGGCCAGGTCCGCCTGGGGATGGGACTCGAGACCCGGGTACAGGACCGCCTCGACCTCGGGCCGGGTCTCCAGCCAGCGGGCGAGGGTCAGGGCGCCGGCGCTCTGGCGCTCCAGGCGGACACCGAGGGTCTTGAGTCCCCGGAGCCCGTTCCAGGAATCGAACGGTGAGGCGCAGGCCCCGTGGATGACCGAGTAACCCCATATGTGATCTATGAGATCGGCGTCACCCGCCGCCACACCGAGGGTGGCGTCGTTGTGCCCCGACAGGGCCTTGGTGGCGGAGTGAATCACCAGATCCACCCCGTGTTCCAGGGGACGCTGAACCAGAGGTGTGGCGAAGGTGGAGTCGACCACCGTGATCGGACCGCGCAACCCGCCGATGGCGGTCAGATCGACGATCTCCATGGTGGGGTTGGAGGGGGTCTCGACGAACACCAGGGTAGTCACCCCGGGACGGACGGCGGCCACCAGGGCCTCGGTGTCGGTCGCGTCCACCAACGTCACGTCGATCCCGAAGCGCGGACACACGGCGGTGAAGAGCATCGAGGTGGAGGTGAAGAGCTGCCGTTGGGCGACGATGTGGCTGCCCTGGGAGCACAACGAGAGCACGGTCGAGGTGACCGCTCCCATTCCCGAGGAGAAGGCCATCGCCGCCTCGGCCCCCTCCAGCCCGGCCACCGCATCGGCGAAGGCCTGGACGGTGGGGTTGCCCAACCGGGTGTAGAAGTCCACCGGGCGCCGGGAGGAGGCCCTCTGGGCCGCCCGGGTCGAGTCGGCGGCGGCGAAGGTGGTGCTGGTGACCAGAGAGGGGGCCAGGGCCGGGAACGAGCCCGCGCGGGAGGAGGTGACGGCCCGGGTCTCCCCGGATCGTGGATGGGGCCGGGTCATGTGATTTCGAGGTCCTTCTCGAGTCGGTTCATGAATTCGGAGACTCCGGGGGACACCTGGCCGGTCTCGGTGAGGAAGCCGTCGTGCCCGTTGTCGCTGACTATGTCGATGTGCTCCACCCGGCATCCCGATTCGGCCACGGCGTCCACGATCTCCATCTGCTGATACCGGGGGTACAGGAAGTCGCTGGACACCGAGACGCTCAGCAGCGGACCGGAGATCCGCGAGAGGGCCCGGCGGATTCCCCCCCGTCGCCGTCCGACGTCGTGGAGGTCCATGGCCTTGTTGAGCACCAGGTAGCTGTTGGCGTCGAATCGTCGCACCAGTTTCTCGCCCTGGTAACGCAGGTAGCGCTCCACGTCGAAGCGGTGGTCGAGGGAGAAGCGGTCCAGTCTCTCGACGCTGGAGCGCCCGAACCTGCGGTTGAACTCCTCGTCGCTGCGGTAGTGGATCATGCCCACGATCCGGGCGGCGATCAGTCCCTCGTGGGGACCCTCCCCGGGTGGGGCGGAGTAGTAGTCGCCACCGCGCCACCGCGAGTCGGCCTGGATGGCGGCCCGGCCGGCGGCACTCCAGGCGATCTGCTGGGCCGAGGCGGCGGCGGTGGTGGCCATGGCCACCAGACCACCGACCCGGTCGGGGAAGGTGATCGCCCACTCCAGGGCCTGCATCCCCCCCATCGACCCCCCGACCACCGCCAACCAGCGGGGTATCCCCAGGTGGGAGGCCAGGCGGGCCTGGGCCCGGACGTTGTCACGGATCGAAACCTGGGGGAAACGCGAGCCGTAGGGCCGCCCGGTGACCGGCTCCACCGACGCCGGTCCGCTGCTGCCCTGGCAGCCACCCAGGACGTTGGCGCAGACCACGAAGTAGCGGTCGGTGTCCAGGGCCGCGCCGGGCCCGATGAGATCGCTCCACCATCCCGGTCCGCTGTGGGCGGGATGCCCATCCCCGGCGGCGTGGCTGTCACCGGTCAGGGCGTGACAGACCAGCACGGCGTTGGACGCGGTGGCGTTCAGGCGCCCCCACGTCTCGTAGGCCAGGACCGCGTTCTCCAGCAGACCGCCCCCCTCGAGGGGGAAGGGACGACCTCCGGCCACGTTGACGAACCTCCGCTCCCCGGGGTCATCGCCCTCACGCCAGGCACCGGTGACCGGGAGAGGTCCGCTGTCGGTGTCATGTCGGTGTTGGTTCACCGCCGGTCTCCTGGATCGCCGACACGGTCGGGCATCCCGGGTACCGCGCCCTGCACGGCATCAGACACTTGGTTGTCCCTTCGGGGTGGTCGCCCCGTCTGAACCACATCCCCGCACGAGGCGGGAAAGCACCTTGGGTGTCCGTCCCAGGTTGCCGGACCCGGGGCTGGCCCCGTGTCGCTCGTGATGTATGTCGACAACCGTAGCGCGAACCGAACCTCGGTCAACCCCCGGTGGGCTAGTTTCCTCACCCGGGGGGAATCCCCGGACATCATCGGGGGTTGGGAGAGGCCATGAAGCTCGACATCACCGACGACGCCATCGAATGGGTTCGCAGCCGGGGCGGGCGGGCGGCGATCGACTTCGTCGCCCCCGTCGGTTGAGGCGGGGTCCACGAGGTGTCGGTCGACACCCATCTCAAGGGCAAGAACATCGCCCCCTACCGGCGGGTCCGCCGGGACGACGTGACCCTGTTCCTCCACCCGGAACTGGTCCGGTTCGCCGGGGCGGCCAATCTCTACGTGGGCCGCAGGTTCATCCGCACCCGGCTGATGGTCGAACTCGAGCACCAGCACACCCCGGCCTGCCGACACTGAGCCCCACTAACCACCGGGGGAACCGGGCCGGTACGGCGATGGGGTGTCATCACCCAGCGCTGAGCCGGCGGCGACTCAGCCCCTGACCGGGGGAAGTCGACCCTCCCACCATTCCATCAGCTCCGACGTCTCGATCCGACTGATGCCGTAGGCGCCGCACATGGTCCTTCCCACCTCCAGCAACAGGGCCCTGGACTCCGCCCCGGTGGTGGCCAGTTGGGCCCGTCGGGCCAGCTCCGCCGCCCGGTCCCACTCCCCGCCTAGCGGCGGCAGGGGTAGATCCCGGAGCTGACCACACCTCACCCGAAAGGCTCCGGCGGAGAGACCCGAGCCGGTGGCCCGGGCCGCCAACCAGGCGGCGGCCGTGGGAGCCACGAGCGCGGCCGCCAGCAACCAGACCCCCGGGTGCGGCACCGGGCCCTCGGCGGGGGTGGGAATCACCGACAGGACCGGCGTGCAGGGAAGCACCGTCCCCTCCGGATCGGCGATGGCCTCCACCACCCGGGTCTGGCTGGCGACGAGGACCTTGGGAACCAGCCTCGAGCTGGCCCAGCGGGCCAGGGGCGACCCCGACAGGGCCTCCCGTCCGATACGGGGGTGGTCGCGAACAACCCTCCCCAACCGGGTGGTCCTCACCGGGGTGAGGTCCCGGAGGGGGTCTATGAGGCCCACGGTCACCACCGCCACCGACCCGCCATCGCTCCCACCCTCCCCGGTCGCGGTCCGGTCGAGGAGCTCCACCAGTCCGTAGTACTGGTCGCGGAAATCGGCCGTGACCACGGCCACGTCCCCCAGGGTGGTGTCGGTGTGGGCGAGAACCGGTTCGGGAACGCCCGCCGCCCGGGCGACGGCCCGGGACCACATGGTGTCCGTGGGTTGGCCGGCCACCTCCACCGTCCCGATCTCCCGGGCCCCGGGTCCATCCAGGATGGTGATGCGGGACCACCCCACCGGACCTCTGATCGGCCCCACCGCCACCACCGGGGCGCACACGTCGACCTGGGCGCTGAACACCCGCTCCCCCCTCCAGATCCCCGCCGTCCGTCCCCTCACGGCGGCCTCGGCCCTCACCGGTGCGGCGTCACGCGAGGCCAGCACCGAGGTGGGCTGGATCATGGCCACCACCCCGCCGGGACGGGTTCGACGGAGGGAACCGAGCAGGAACAGCCCGGCCAGGTCCGTGTAGGCCCCCGACCCGTCGACGGTCCCGGGGAGTTCGGCGGGATCACGCAACCTCCCCCCGAACGGGGGATTCCCCACCGTCAGGTCGTGGCTGTCCCCCGCCGTGAGCCCGTCCCGCAGTTCGAGTCCCTCCGGGGGCGGGGCCGAACCGCCCTTCCTCCGGTTCCACAACCACAGCGACATGCGGGCGGCGAACACGGCGAGAGGATCGACGTCGGTTCCCGAGAGGAGACCGAGCACGTCGTCGGGATGGTGGTCGCCCACCAGGAGTTCGGCCGCCGCCAGGAGGAACACCCCTCCCCCCACCGCCGGGTCGTGAACCGTGGGGCCCTCCGGGGACACCAGCCCCGGATCGAGTTCCCCCATGGCGAACCGGACCAGACCCGAGGCCAGGGGCCACGGTGTGTACCAGGCCCCCCGACGGCGTCTCTCGTTCCGGCCCAGACGCTCCTCGCACAGCCTCCCCAGCAGAAGCTCGGGAGGTGCCGATCCGTCGGGGTGGACGACTGCGCCGATCCCGGCCGGGTCCCCACCCCCAAGGGCGGGAGGTGCCGATCCGTCGGGGTGGACGACTACGCCGATCCCGGCCGGGTCGACGTCAGGGAGGGGGGCATTCCCCAACAGACGCCGGTACTCCTCCAACACCGTCGGGGTCGGGGCCCCCACACGGTCCGCCAGGGCCAGTGCCGCCGCCAGTACCCGGGCCCCGTCCAAGGCTCAGACCCTCTGTTCGGCCCTCCGGGCGGATTCGTCCTCACGGGCCCAGGTCAGCAGATCGGCGAGGCGTTCGTCGTTGGAGAAGATCTCGATGATCGGTTGCTGCAACCCGAGCCTGCGCTGAAGGAGCCTGACGGCCATCTCCTCGTCCCACTCCGAGAGGGTCACCGCCACCCCCGACTCACCGGCCCGGGCGGTCCGACCCGAGCGGTGGAGGTAGGTCTTGTGGTCCTCGGGCGGCTCGTAGTGGACCACCACACCGACGTCATCGACGTGGAGACCCCGCGCCGCCACGTCGGTGGCCACCAGGGCCCGGATCCGGCCGGAGGTGAAGTCGGCCAGGGCCTTCTCACGGTGGTTCTGGCGGAGATCGCCGTGGATGGCCCCCACCTTCACCCCCTCTCGCTCCAGATCCCGCTGGAGACGATCGGCCCCCCTCTTGGTGCGGGTGAAGATCATGGCCTTGTCGACACTGTCCACGATGCGGGCCACCACCTTCACCTTGTCCATGTGGTGAACACCCAGGAACAGGTGACCCATCTGCTCGACGGTGACCTCCTTGGCCTCCACCTCGTGGCGGACCGGATCGCTCAGGTGTCTCTGGATGACGGTGTCCACGGCCCCATCCAGGGTGGCGGAGAACAGCATCGTCTGGTGATCGGTCTCGATGTGGCGCAGAACCCATTCGACCTGGGGCAGGAACCCCATGTCGGCCATGCGGTCGGCCTCGTCGACCACGACCCTCTCCACCCGGGTCACGTCGAGAGCTCCCCGGTCGATCAGGTCGATGAGACGACCCGGGGTGGCGATGATGATGTCCACCCCGTTGGCGATGGTCTCGATCTGGCGTTCCAGGTTCGTGCCCCCGTAGACAGCCAGGGTGCGCAGGGATCGAACCGCGGCCATGGGTTCCACCACCTTGGAGATCTGGTTGGCCAGTTCCCGGGTGGGGGTCAGCACCAGCGAGGTCGGCACTCCGTCGTCCTGGGGGACCGTGTGCTCGATCAGCGGGAGGGAGAAGGCGAGGGTCTTTCCCGACCCGGTCTGGGCCTTGCCGCAGACGTCACGGCCGGCCAGACCGTCGGGGATGGTCATGACCTGGATGGGGAAGGGGGACTCTATTCCCTGGGAGTGGAGGTACTGGGCCAGGTCTTGGGCCACTCCGAGGTCCTGAAAGGAGGTACTCACGTATATGCAGTCACTATCGGTAGGGGATCGTCCGATCCGTTTGTACAAGCGTACCGGTGGCCATGTCCCGTGACGCGCATTCTCCGCTACGGTCATGGCCGGGCCCGGGCGGACCCTCCCCTACAGCCGGAGCGAATTCCGACCGATGGAACCCCCGATGGACACCGCCCGAACGCGCACCAACCGCCGGTTCACGATCACGGCCGTTCTCTCGGTCCTGCTGCTGGTCCTCACGGCCCTGCCGGCGGGGGCCGACCACTTCGATCCCACCCCGGGGTTCCTCGATCCCGTCTGGCGACAGGTCCATCCCGGACGCAACGACTCCTCGGCCCCCACCGTGGGGGATCTGGACGGGGACGGGGTGAACGAGATCATCGTCGGCGCCCTCGACGGCTACGTGCGGGCCTACCGGGCCGACGGCACTATGATGCCGGGTTTCCCCGCCCCCGCCGTTATCGAGGGCCAGAGGACCCCCAGCGCCATCTCCTCCTCCCCACTGGTCGCCGACCTGGACAACGACGGGGTGCCCGAGATCGTCGTCGGGGTGGGGAGTCTGCAGGTTCCCAACCAGCAGGGTGGCGTGGTGGCCCTCGACAATCGGGGCCGTCGACTCTGGAGCCACCAGGGTTTCGACACCTACGACATGTGGGACGACGGCCCCGCCGACGGCTACACCGAGGGTGTCTACTCCTCCCCCGCCTCCGGTGACGTGGACGGTGACGGATTCCCCGATGTCGTGTTCGGGGGATGGGACCACCGCATCTGGGCCCTGGACCGCAATGGTGACGTCGTACCCGGCTTCCCGTTCGTGAACGCCGACACCGTCTGGGGTTCCCCCGCCCTCTACGACGTCGACGACGACGGTCGGTTGGAGATCTTCATCGGCGGTGACTCCAGCATCGGCACCCTCACCGACTTCCACTGGTCGGGGGGGAGGTTCCGGGCCCTGGACTGGAGCAACGGCGTGGTGTCCCAGATGTGGCAGAACCTCAGCCGGGACATCTTCCAGTCCTCGGCCTCGATGGCCGACATCGACGGGGACGGACGCATGGACATCGTGGTGGGTGGCGCCGTGCCCCGATTGAACGACGACGACGCCCGCAAGGTGTGGGCGTGGCACGCCGATGACGGTTCGTCCCTACCGGGGTTCCCGGTGAACCTGCCCAATCCGGTGTTCTCCACCCCCGCCCTGGGGGACGTGGACGGTGACGGGAGGGTGGAGATCGTGGTGGCCACCCTCAGCCGACCCGGTGTCAGTGGTCGGATCACGGTGATCGAGGCCGATGGCTCCATCCAGTTCGCGGTGGACCCCCTGGAGGGTGATTTCCCCGGGGCGGTGGTCGAGTTCCTGGGTTCACCGGTGTTCGCCGACACCGACGGCGACGGCGGCCTCGACATCATCGTGTCATCCAACATCGGCACCTTCGTCGTCGACGGCTCCGACGGACACCGTCTCCCCAGCGGCTTCCTGAACCGCAACGAGGCCTGGTCGGGCGCCGGTTCCCCCCTCGTCGCCCGCTTCGGATCGGCCGGGTGGCGTCTGGTGGTGCCGACCTACGTCGTGGGTGCCGGAACCGGCATCCTCACCTCCTACCGGCTCCCCGATCAGCCGGCGGACAACCCGTGGCCCATGTGGCGGAGATCCCCCCTGCACCGGGCCGCACCCGACTCCGGCGGGGATCCCCTGCCCCCCGGGTTCTGCCGCCGCTCGGTCAATCCGACCTCCCATCCCGACTCCACCTCCGCCTCCGGCTACTGGATCCTCGACGCCGCCGGGACCGTCACCGCCTTCGACGCTCCCCACTACGGGGACCTGTCCCGTACCCCACTGCCCCCCGGGGTCACGGCGGTGGCCATCACCGAGACCGCCTCGGGCAACGGCTACTGGATCCTGGACTCCGCCGGGGGGGTGCACACCTTCGGTGACGCCCGGTTCCTGGGTTCGATGCAGGGGCTGGAGCTCAAGGCCCCGATCGTGTCCATGGCCGCACTCCCGACCGGGGACGGCTACTGGTTGCTCGGCGCCGACGGAGGAGTGTTCAGCTTCGGGGCCGCTCCGTTCCACGGATCGACCGGGGCGTTGAGTCTCCGGGCCCCGATAATCTCCATGGCCCCCACCAACGACGGCCGCGGCTACTGGCTGCTGGCCTCCGACGGAGGGGTGTTCAGCTTCGGGAGCGCCCGGTTCCACGGATCGACGGGGGCGATGACCCTCGCCGCCCCGGTGATCTCCATGGCCGTGGACCCCAACGGACACGGCTACTGGCTGCTCGGCGCCGACGGAGGGGTGTTCAGCTTCGGGGTGCCCTTCTGGGGCAGTGTCCCCGGACTCGGGTTGTGCGACCGGGCCACCGCCATCGAACTGCGACCCACCTCCGACGGCCGCGGCTACTACGCCCTGGGGGACACCGGTGGGATCTACACCTTCGGCAACGCCTGGTTCCGGGGCGCGGCCCCCGGCTCCCGACCGGTCGACCTGGCGGTGAGGGACTGACAGCCGGCCCTCACCACACCCGCCGCCGGGTACCTGGACGGTCCGAAAACCGACGGGATGGTCCCACCGGACCCCCACCATGGGTCAAACTCGTCGGATGGCAAAGGGTCCATTCCGTCTCATAGCCAGTGACCTCGACGGCACGATCATCGGGCCCACCGGCGAGGCCTCCCCCCGCACCCGGCGGGCCCTCGCCGCGGCCCGGGAAGCGGGGACGGAGGTGATGATCGCCACCGGACGGCCCCCGCAGTTCGCCCTCCACCTACCGGACCATCTCAACGCCGGTTCGACGATGGTCTGCTCCAACGGGGCGATCACCTACGATCTGGAGTCCAACACCTTCGTGGACCGCTTCACCATGGACACCGGGGTGTGGCACCGGGTGGTCGCCGATCTGCGTTCGGCCATCGGGAACGTGAGCTTCGGACTCGAGTGGGGCTGCGACCACACCTCGGAGGCCACCTTCGCCGCGGTGCTGGGGCGAAACGACCGCATACCCGTTCCCGACATCCTCCAGGCCCCCGCCGAGGGGGCCCACAAGCTCCTGGCCCTGCACCCCGACATCCCCATCGGGGAGCTCGGCCCCCGGGTACGGGAGGTGATCGACGGCCGCCTGGACATCACCTGGTCCACCCTGCCGTTCGTGGAGGCCAACGCCCCCGGGGTCTCCAAGGCCGCGGCCCTGCAGCGCTACTGCGCCACCCGGGGAATCGACCCCTCCGAGGTCATCGCCTTCGGGGACATGCCCAACGACGAGGAGATGCTCTCGTGGGCCGGTTGGGGGGTGGCCATGGGCAACGCCCTGCCCCGGACCAAGGCCGTCGCCGACGAGGTGACCGCCACCTGCGCCGACGACGGCGTGGCCATCGTCATCGAGCGTCTCCTGGGCTGAGCGGCCCGGAACCGCCCGGGGCCGCCCCGTCCCACCTGTCTAGAGGGTGGCCAGCAGCTCCTCGTACTCCTCGAGCTGGCGGGGGGTCTTGAGATCGGCGGACTCGAAGATCTTGGCGATCTTCCCCTCCTTGTCCACGATCACCGTGCGCCGGTTGGCACAGCCCAGGGCCTCGTTGAAGCAACCGTAGGCCTGGGCCGTGGCCCCGTGGGGCCAGCCGTCGGAGAGCAGGGGGAAGCCGAAGCCCTCCTGGGCCTTCCAGGCCGCCAGGGAGAAGGGCCGGTCGCAACTGACACCCAGCACCTGGACCCCCTTGGCCTCGAAGTCGGCGATGTGGTCGGTGAGCTGGCAGAACTCACCGGCGCACACCCCGGTGAAGGCGAAGGGCACGAAGACGATGGCCACCGCCTTCTCACCTCGGAAGTCCGACAGCTTCACCGGCTGGTTCTCGTCGCTGGGCAGCTCGAAATCGGGGGCCTCGTCGCCGACCTGAATGCTCATGTTGTCCCTCCAGAGGGGTAGGTACCGAACCCGCAGGATGCTACCGATCGACCGGACCCGCCCCACCGGCAACCTCACACCAAGCCGGCCAGGGCCCTCCCCAACGGCCACACCACCACCTCCGGGACCCGCCCCACCGGCAACCTCACACCAAACCGGCCAGGGCCTTTCCGAAGAGGGACACCCCCTCGACGATGTCCTCGTCGGGGATGTTCAGGGCCGGGGCGAAACGGACCACGTCGGCCCCCGCCCTGAGCACCATGACCCCCTCGGCCAGGGCGGCGGTGGCGACGTCCTTGGAGCGCCCGGCCATCTCGGAACTGAGTTCCACCCCGATCCACAGACCCCGGGAACGGATGTCGGCGATGTGACCGTGGCGGGCCCTCACCCCCTCGAGCAGTTCCACCATGAGGGCCTCCTTGCGCTTGACCTCCAGGAGGAAGTCCCGCTCGGCCACGATGTCGAGCACCCGGGAGGCCACCGCCCCGGCCAGGGCGTTGCCCCCGAACGTGGAGCCGTGGGTCCCCACCACGAAGCTGGCGGCGACGGGGTCGGTGGACAGCACCGCCGCCACCGGGAAACCACCGCCCAGACCCTTGGCCGTGGTGAGGATGTCGGGAACCACCCCCACTCCCATGTAGGCGTAGAGGTCCCCGGTGCGGCCCACCCCGGACTGCACCTCGTCGAAGATCAGCAGGGCCCCGTGACGGTCACACAGCGACCTCAGACCCTCCAGGAACTCCGGGTCGGCGGGGATGATGCCACCCTCCCCGATGACCGGCTCCACCATGACCGCGCAGGTGCGCTCCGACATGGCCTTCTCCACCGCCGCCAGGTCGTTGTAGGGCAGGTGGGTGATTCCCCCGGGCCGGGGACCGAAGCCCTCGGAGTACGCCGGGGTGCCCCCCACGCTGACCGTGAACAGGGTGCGGCCGTGGAAGGACTTCTCAAAGGAGATGATCTCGTACTTGTCGGGGTGACCCTGGTCGACCGCGTAGCGGCGAGCCAGTTTGAGGGCCCCCTCGTTGGCCTCGGCCCCCGAGTTGGTTAGGAACACCTTGGTGGCGAACGTCAACTCGCAGAGCCTCTTGGCCAGACCGATGGCCGGTTCGTTGGCGTAGGCGTTGGAGAGGTGCCACAGCCGGCGGGCCTGATCGGTGAGGGCCTCGACCAGATCGGGGTTGGCGTGACCGAGGCAGTTCACCGCTATGCCCCCGGCCAGGTCGATGTAGACCCGTCCCTCCTGGTCCCAGACCCTGGACCCCTCGCCCCGCACGATCACCATGTCGGGGGGTGCGTAGTTGGGGAACATGTAGAGATCGAAGTCGGCTCTGGTCACGTGCTCGGCCATGGATCGCAGACTACAGCGGTCGTCCCGGGCCGGGCCCCTGGTATTTTCGCCCCATGCCCGTCACCCCCCCGATGATCTCGGCCCTCGATCCCATCAGGGGGGAGGGGCCGGACCTGGAGGCCGAGCTGGTCGAGCTCTGTTCGGTGAACTCGGGCAGCCGCAATCTCCCCGGCCTGGAACGCAAGGCCGAGATGTTCACCGCCCTGTTCTCCCGCCTCGAACCCGATGAGACCATCGTGGAGGCACTCGAACCCGAGACGGTCATCGCCGACGACGGCACCGAGGTGCGGCTGCCCCTGGGGCCGGCGGTCCGCCTGGTCCGTCGCCGGTCGGGGAAACCCAGCGTGCTCCTGGTGGGCCACTTCGACACGGTGTTCGGGGCCGACCACCCCTTCCAGGAGTGCCGCCGCCTGGATCCCTACGAGCTGAACGGTCCCGGCGCCGCCGACATGCACGGCGGTCTGCTGGTGATGCACACCGCGGTGAGGGCCCTGGAGAACTCACCTTGGGCCGGGGAGCTGGGCTGGGAGATCATCCTCACCCCCGACGAGGAGATCGGATCCCCCGGTTCCCGCCCCCTGCTGGCCGCCGCCGCCGGCCGCCACACGGTCGGTCTGGTGTTCGAACCCTCCCTCCCCAACGGCAACCTGGCCGGGGACCGCAAGGGCAGCGGCAACTTCACCCTGGTGGTCACGGGTCGGGCCGCCCACGCCGGGCGGGACCACCACCTGGGTCGCAACGCCGTGGTGCACCTGGCCCGCATGGCGGTGGCCCTCGACGACCTCAACGGTCGTCGGGAGGGGGTGACGGTGAACCCGGCCTCCACCGGTGGGGGCGGTCCCAACAACATCGTGCCCGACCACGGGATCCTGCGGTTCAACATCCGGGTCCCCGACCGTTCGTCCCAGGCCTGGGTCGAACGGGAGCTGGACCGGATCCTGGCCGAGGCCGCCCGGGTCGAGGGATTCGAGGTACGCCTCCACGGCGGATTCGCCCGCCCTCCCAAGGAGGTGGACGCCGCCATCGGCGCCCTCCTGGCCCTGGCCGTGGACTCCGCCGCCACCCTGGGCACCGCCCTGGACTGGGAGCCCACCGGGGGGGTCTGCGACGGCAACGATCTCGCCGCCGCCGGACTGCCCAACATCGACAACATGGGGGTGGTGGGCCGGGGCCTGCACTCCTCCGGTGAGGTGGTCGAGCTGCCCAGCCTCGTGGACCGCAGCCGCATCGCCGGCCTGCTCCTGATGCGCATCGCCGCCGGTGAACTGGACATCGACCCCTGACCATCCGGTCGTGCCCGTGGTTTTCCCACCACCCCCGAATCCATCTGCCAGACTCTGACGCCCCGCCGCCGTACCGACTCCAGGTCATCCCATCCACCCGAATCATTCGGCCCAATCGAGGAATTCAATGGAGAATTTCCCCACCCTGGTCATGCGACCCAGCCGCCCCTCCGACGTGGACGCCATCGTCGACATGTTCCACCGGGCCGGTGAGGCCCTCAAGGGGGTGTCCACCCTCCGCTCGGACCGGGAGATGATCGAGGCCCGGGTCCGGAGGTCGGTTGAGTCCCTGGCGGCGGAGATCTCCTCCCCCGGGGAGGAGAACTACTGGTTCGTCCTCACCGAGATCGAATCCGGCGACGTCATCGGCACCTCGGGCATCTTCGCATCGGTGGGGCTCTCCGACGCCTTCTACAGCTACCGGGTGGGTGTCAACGTCCACGCCAGTCGGGAACTGGGTGTGTACCGGCGTTTCGCCACCCTGTACCTCAGCAACGACTACACCGGGACCACCGAGGTGGGGAGCCTCTACGTGGACTTCGAACGCCGGGGTCGCCACGCCGGCAAGCTGGCCTCGCTGTCACGCTTCCTGTTCATGGCCGCCCATCCCCAGCGGTTCAACGAGAAGGTCATCGCCGAGATGCGCGGCTACCAGGACCCCGACGGCCGGGTGCCGTTCTGGGAGGGGCTGGGCCGGCACTTCTTCGGGGTGCCGTTCTCCCAGGCCGACCGGGAGATGGCCAAGGGCAACAAGAGCTTCATCGCCGAGCTGATGCCCCGCCATCCGATCTACGTGCCCCTGCTGCCCCCCGACGCCCAGGAGGTGCTGGGCCGGGTCCACGCCGACACCCTCCCGGCCCGGCGGATGCTCGAACGAGAGGGCTTCCGCTACCAGGGATACGTCGACATCTTCGACGGTGGACCGACCCTGGAGGCCCGCACCTTCGACCTGAGAGCCATGAGGGAGTCCCGCACCGTCCCCGCCCGGAGGGTGGACGTCATGGCCGACGGTCCCGACGTGATCGTGGCCAACGACCGCACCACGGGGTTCCGGGCCATCGCCGTGGCCACCCGTCCCGACCACGAGGACCGACTGCCCCTCACCGCCCGGGCCTGCGCCGCCCTCGAGATAGACGACGGTGACATGGTGAGGTGGCTGCCCTTCAACGCCCCCAAGGTGCCCATCGATGTCTGAGAACACCCCCACCCTCGTCTCCACCAACCCCTCCGATGGTTCGGTCGTCTGGCGCGGACCCTCCGCCGGCCCCGAGG
>JALSTE010000256.1 GCA_026983855.1 Acidimicrobiia bacterium | reverse complement strand
CCGGCGATGGCCTTCAGCAGGGTTGACTTACCCGCCCCGTTGGTGCCCAGAAGGGCGATTATCTCCCCCTCGTCGACCTCGAGGTCCACCCCGAACAGCACCTGCAGGCTCCCGTAGGAGACCTCGAGTCCCCGTACCAGGAGGAGTTTGGTCCGTCCCATCCGGCGTTGGTGAGCCACCTCGCTGCGGGCGGCGGCGGTGTGCCAGACCTGGGCCATGTCCTCCTCGACCAGGTCGCCGGCGGAGGCGACGATGAGGCCACCGATCAGGAACACGGGCACCATCAGCAGCATGCCCTGGCGGATACCCCAGTTGTCGGCGATCCATCCGATCAGCGGCAGTAGCAGCAATCCCGGAAGAACCCAGAGTGAGCCCATCGAGAAGCCCATCGACCGGGCCCGGGGTGGAATGGTCAGCGACAGTGAGGCGATGATCCCCGGACCGACCACCGCCAGGCTGAGGGATATACCGGCCTGGGCGGCGGCGGCCACGTACACGTTGGGGGCCAGGGCGAATACGGCGGACAGGGCGGCGGCGATCACCGCCACCACCGCCAGGAACCTCAGGACCAGACCCGGTGAGCGGGCCAGGAGCCGGGTGCCGACCAACGCCCCCACGACCAGTCCGACCAACTGGGCCGGTTCGGTGGCCGCGGCCACGACTCCCCGGGCCCTCTCATCGAGGTTGAAGGCGTCCTCGTACAGCAGTGAGGCGAGGGACACGAAACCGATCAGGGAGGCGGCCAGAAAGGGCATGGCGGCGAAGATGCGTCGGAGGGTGGCGATCTTCCAGCACATGCGCCAGGCCTCGGCGTAGCTGGGGGGTTCCTCCTCGGTGGCCACCGCCTCCTCCGAGGCCCCCATGGCCCTCCGCTCGTGACCTCCGCGGACCGGCTCGGTGAGTCGGAAGGCGGCCATGACCAGCAGGACCGTGGGTATGGCGAACACCAGGAACGGGACCCTCCAGCCATAGCGGAAGGCCAGCAGGCCCGCGGCCAGGGGCCCCACCATGGCCCCCACGGCGTTGGCGGCCCGGTGGAAGGAGTAGACACGGGGCCGGTCCCCGGGCGGGAACCAGTCGGCGAGCAGCGAGTTGTGGGTGGGATCGTTGACGGCCTTTCCGATGGCCGACCCCGAGCGGACCAGGGCGAGCATCACGATGCCCGTGGCCAGACCGGTCAGGAAGGAGAACACGGCCCAGGCCGTGGCTCCCGCCATGGCCAGGTTCAACCTCCGCGATCGATCGGCCAGACCGGCTATGGGAACCTGGAGGGCCAGGGCCGCGGCCAGGACCAGCCCCAGGAGGGTGAGCATTCCCTGGAAGCCGAGGCCGAACTCATCGCGGATCTCGGGCAGGAGGATTCCGAAGGCGGTGCGGTCCAGTTCGTCCACGGCGTTGAGGCCGAAGAGGATCACCAGGGCGGCGACGGGACCGTCCCCGGCGATGGTCCGGAGCCACAGGACCGGGTGTCGGACGGCGAACCCCACCAGTCCGACCGCCGCCATCGGCCCCGATCGCGCCGGGTCGGTGGATGTCCCGGCGGGGGTCATGGCGACGTCTCCCCGGGTCCGGTGGGCGCCGGCGGCAGTTCCTCGGGGCCAACGGGCCCGGGGACCAGGCGGGCCAGGACCATGTCGCGGAGGTCGTAGAGGAGACCGGCCAGTCCGCCGGGGGCCACCAGCAGCATGATCAGTCCGCCGGCCCCGGTGGCCAGCAGGCGCCAGCTCCCCGACAGGAACCAGCTCCCCCCCAGCCAGTAGAGGGTCCCGAGCACGGCTCCGAGCATCGAACCGAGGCCTCCGACGATCGCCCCCACGAAGAAGCTGATACTGCTGGCGGTGGTGTAGCCCAGGCCGTCCACGGCGAAGGCCTGCTGGTGGTGGACGTACAGACTGCCGGCGTAGGCGGCGAGGAACCCGGAGATGGCGAAGGCCGTCAGCTTGGCCCGGGTGACCCCGACCCCGTAGGCGGCCAGGGCGGTCTCGTTGTCCCTCAGGGCCAGGAGAACCCTTCCCGTCCGGCTGTAGCGGATGCCCCGTACGGCCAGGAGGGCGAGAACCAGTCCCACCAGGGCGACGTAGTAGGCGGCGGTGGTACTCGACCAGTCCACCCGTCCCAGCAGCGGCAGGCGGGCGATCCGACCGGTGGGCGCCAGGTCCAGGGCCCCGTCGTTGAAGGCCCAGGACGTGACGCCCACCGAGAACGCCAGGGTCGCCACCGCCAGGTGGATGCCGCTGAGTCTGAGGGCCGGGAGTCCGACCAGGACCGCCACCGCCGCCCCGACCAGCCCGGCGACGAGGGTGGCCGGAACGAGGTCCATGTTCCAGGCCAGGGTCAGGCGGGATCCGACCACCGCCCCGATGGCCACGAAACCCCCCTGGCCGAGGGAGATCTGACCGGCCCACCCCGACAGCACCACCAGGGAGAGACCCACCACGGTGAGGATGAAGAGCACCCCGGCCCGGAAACTGTCCTGCACCCCCAGGCGCAGGGGGGCCACCAGGGCGAGGAGGAGAACGAGGGCGGGCACGGCCAGTCGCAGGGCCCGGACCCTGGGCATGGCCGCCAGTACCGGGGCGAGGGGCCGGGGATCGCCCACCGCCCTCCATGACTCCGCACCCCGAATCCCCCCGGTGTCCGTCACCCCGCCGAGGAGGAGGGCGGCCAGGGCCACGCCGGCCACGACCGCCAGGCCTATCTGCGGGGAGTCCACGTTCCAGTCGACCGCCTGTTGGAGCACGCCCAGGGTCACGGCCGCCGCGGTGACGGTGGAGAGACTGTCCATCCGGCCGACCATGAGGGCGGCCAGACTGCGCAGGAGCAGCCCGAACCCCAGGGTGGCGCCGACGGGCAGGCCTTGAATCCCGGTTCGCAGGAAGATGGCCAGGAAGGCCAGCAGGGTGGCCAGGCCCCAGACGATGGACTGGATGCGCAGTACCGGTATTCCCAGCAACAGGGCCCGATCGGGGGAGTCGGCGGCGGCCCGGATGAGTATTCCGATCCGGGTGTACCGCAGGAGAAGGCCGACCCCCGTGATGACCGCCGGAGCCACCACCAGCACCAGGAGGTGGTTGTCGTTGAACAGGAAGCTCCCCACCTCGAACCTGATGTCGAGGGGTGAGTCGATGCGTTGCGAGGA
>JALSTE010000255.1 GCA_026983855.1 Acidimicrobiia bacterium | reverse complement strand
GGACGTGGGCCCGGGGCTTCACCGGCTCTGAGAACGGTTCACTCCCCCGGGTCGCCCCCCTCATGGACGTAGGCCCGGGCCAGGGGCTTCACCGGTCGGGCGAACCACAGGGGACGCCGCAAGTTCTCGGGTCCGGGGCCGGGACGGGTCATCGCCAGCCACTCCTGGTAGAGACGGTGACTCTTCTCGGTGTCCACCATGACGTCGCCGTAGTTGTCCCCGTCGTGGGCGGCCTCCACCCGGACCTTCTGCAACCAGCAGTGCATACCGCTGATCGGGTCGGGCTGAACCGGGAACGTCAGGTTCTGATGCACCCCCGTGTCCCGCCACCAGATCCGGCCGGTGTCGGGATCGTCGCTCTCATAGGGGTGCTGTTCCCCCCGGCTGAGATGCCAGCGGCCCTGGTCGTCACGCTCTATCTCGGCCTTGCCTGCCCCCCAGGACCGGCCCTGCTCATCACCCAGACGCCACCGTCCCATGTGGTGGCTGGCCGCCACCACTCCGGGTCGGATGCCCTCCGTACGCCAGGCGTGGATCACGAAATGGCCGATCCCGGTGTTGATGCGAACCAGTCCGTTGGACTCGATACCCAGCTTCTCGCAGTCCTCGGGGTGGATCCAGAGGGGGTGATGATGGCTGATCTCGTTGAGCCACTTGGCGTTGGCCGATCGGGTGTGGATGAGGGTGGGGATGCGGAACGTGGGTACGAGCACCCTCTCACCGCCCTCAAAGTCCAGATCCTCCCAGTGGATATGGCTGCGGATGAAGGTCGGAACGGCGTATTCCGGCCAACCCCAATCGGCCATGGTGCGCGAGTACAGCTCCAGCTTCTTGGACGGGGTGGGCCACCCGACCTTGGCCTCACCGTCGATCTCGACGGCCACCGAACCGTCGCCGATGAAGGGCATGTGCCCGTGGATCTCGTCGATCGACTCGTGCATACCGGCCGTGCCGGGCTTACGGTAGACCCCGTCGGGACCCTTGACGGTACCCTCCAGTTCGGCGGCGGGAACCGGTCGTTCATGTACCTCGTACTGGTTCCCGGGCACGGCGAAAGCCCCGTAGGTCCTCATGTACTCCAGCGGGGTCAGGGACTCGGCGGCCGCCGCCTCGGGCAGTCCCGGCACCGAGTGGTCGAACATGTAGCCGTAGTACTCATCCACGGTTATCGGTTGGCCGGGGTTCTCGAGGGATTCGAACTGCTCACGGATACCCAGGGAGCCGTCAGGATCGATCTTCCACGACAGATCGATCCAGAACTCGTTCTCCTCCCAGACCTCACCCGGATTGACCTCGTAGGTGCGCCTGACCTCGCGGCCCTGCATCTGGGCGTAGCGCCGGAACACGGGCTGGCGGAAACCTATCCACCGGCCCGAGTGGGTCTCATAGGAGGCCACATCGTGGCGCTCGGCCGAGACGCCCATGGGCAGGACGTAGTCGGCGAACCAGGCCGACTCCGACCATGTCGGGGTCAGGGCCACGTGGCACCCCACCAACTCCTCGTCGCTGAGGACCTCCAGCCAACTGAATCCGTCGGGGTTGGTCCACACCGGGTTGTAGACCCGACTGAAGTAGGTGTCTATCCGACCCCGCCCCTCCTTGAGGAAATGAGGCAGCAGGATCGACATCTCGTGGTGGGCCAGGGGGTATTCGATGGGCCAGTTCAACTCATTCCAGCGCCCCTGGGGCTCGGGGTGGCGGGGGGTGGCGGGGACGAACTTGTTCCAACCGTTGGGACTCGTCCCCCCCACGGTTCCGACGCTTCCGGTCAGGACGTTGAGGAACTGCAGGCAGCGGGCCACCTGCCAGCCTCCGAGGTTGCCGGCCCCCGCCGCCCGCCAGTTGTGGGACGCGAAACGCCCGAGGTGCCGCCCGATCAACTCGGCGACCTCCTCGATGAGGGACGCCTCGATGCCGGACAGGCGGGCCGCCTCCTCGGGGGTGTACTCCGCGTAGAGGTCCAGCAGGGCCACCTCGACATTTTCGAAAACCGGTTCGAGATCGGGTCTGGTCTCGGTGAGGAAGGTCTCCCAGTTGACCCAGCGACGAACGAACTCCCGGTCCCACGTTCCGTTCTTCAGCAGGAGTCGGGCGATGGCCAGCAGCATGGCGGCCTCGCTGCCCGGCCAGGCCGCGAACCAGTAGTCGGCCTTGGCCCCGGTGTTGGAGAGGCGGGGATCCACACAGATGATCTTGGCCCCCTTCTCCTTGGCCTCGAGGATCCTCTGGGCGTGGGGATTGAAGTAGTGCCCGGCCTCCAGGTGAGAGGAGATCAGGAAGATCACCTCGGCGTTGGCGTAGTCGGCCGAGGGACGGTCGAAACCCATCCAGGTGGCGTAGCCCACCCGGGCCCCGCTGGAGCAGATGTTCGTGTGGCTGTTGTGGCCGTCGATACCCCAGGAATGGAGGACCCGCTCGACGTAGGAGTCGTCCCCGGGCCGGCCCACGTGATAGATGACCTCGTCGTGGCGGTCCTCGCGGAAGGCCCGGCCGATTCTGGTGCCTATCTCCTCGAGGGCCTGATCCCAGCCGATCCGCTCCCACCTTCCCTCGCCCCGTTTACCGACCCGCTTGAGGGGGTGGGTGATCCGTTCGACGTCGTACACCTGGGTCCGGGTGGCGGGCCCCTTGGCGCAGTTCCGACCCCGGCTGGCGGGATGCTCGGGATTACCCTCGATCTTGGCGATCTCCCCGGTCTCCCGATCGACGTAGGCGAGCAGACCGCAGTTGGCCTCGCAGTTGAAACAGGTGGTGGGGATCAGGCTGTAGCGGCGCTTGACCTTGCGGGGCCAGGAACCGGCATCCAGTTCCTCCCAGTCCGACCAGCGCTCGGGGGGAGGGTATGACGTGAGGGTCACGGTGATTGTCCTCGTGGTTCAGCTCAGAGGGACGGACTGACCGGCCCGGACGAATGCATCTTCATAGGCGAGGAGGCCGACCAGGGCGGAGAGACCCGCCAGGGCCGGGAGAGCGGGTGAGTCGATACCGCCGACCAGGGTGATCGTCACCAGGGCCGCCGGTACCACCATGCCCAGCAGCACCCCTCCCCACCAGAAACGGGTGGCGTAGGCCCCGTGGGTCATGGACCGAACGGCCATCTCGACGTGCCGGGTGCCCGAGGCCGTCAATTCGGTGGCCACCAGCCCGGCCACGGCCAGCACCCCACCCAGGAGACACCACCTGACGGCGGTGGGGGCGGGAACGTCCATGAAGAGGTCCATGATGGCGAACACCGCCCCACCTGCGGTCACCGCCTGAGCCAGGAGCACCGGCAGTAGAAGAGGCGTCTGCCAGAGGTCCCGGCCCTGGCACTGGGCGAACAGGTACGCCGTGTAGCCGGCGGCGGCCGCTCCGGCCAGGGCGGTGGGCACCAGCAGCACCTTGAGCGCTCCGCCGGCGTCGGCCAGACCGGCCACCCACCAGGCGGCGGTGAGGACGGCGAACACCATCAACACCCAGGCCCCCCTGACCAGCCAGGAACTGTTGTTGGAGCGGGTCAGCAGGTAGTGGAACCGTGCCGGCTGTTTCAGGTCGGCCACGAGCAGCACCCCGGTGAGGGCCAGGAAGACCCCGGCGATCATCGGGGGAACCACACCCACGGCGGCCTGCGCGTCACCCCACCCGAGCAGGACCAGGAGGGCGGCGACCATCATCGTGCCCCCGGCTATGGCCTTGGTCACCAGGTAGCCCGAGACCTTTTCCTTCCAGGTCATCGGGTGGGTGGTGGTGTAGGCGGTGCGGGCCACGATGCCCGGATCGGCGGGATCCACGCCGGTGGGGATCGTCGGGTGGTCGGGGGTGGTGTCGGCCCAGATCATCCCGTCGTCGGCGATGCGGGTGCGCAGGGGGTCCAGCGACGCCTGGCTGGCGCCGCGGTAGAAGACCTTGGGCTTGGTGTTCTGCTCGGGGGCCCGAACGGCCACGTCATTGCGGGCGATGAGGGCCGACAGGGAGGAGGTCGGATCGTCCAGGTCGCCGACGACGATGGCGTGGGTCGGGCAGACCAGCACACAGGAGGGCTCCAACCCCACTTCGATACGGTGGTTGCAGAAATTGCACTTGTTGATGGTGTTGGTGGCCGGGTTCACGTACAGGGCGTCGTAGGGACACGCGTTCATGCACCCCTTGCATCCGATGCACAGAGAGGTGTCGAAGTCGACCACACCGTTGTCGGCGCGGAACAGGGCCGACGTCGGACAGATCGTCATGCACGGAGCATCCTCGCAGTGGTTGCACCTCATGACCGAGAAGTGCCGGCTCACGTTGGGGAAGGATCCCGTCTCGATGTACTTCACCCAGGTGCGGTTAACCCCTATGGGCACATCGTGTTCGGACTTGCAGGCCACGGTGCAGGCGTGGCAACCGATACATGAATCGGAGTCGAGAAGGAATCCAAGGCGGGTCATGGAGTGGCAGGCTCTCGTTTCTTCTTGAGATGGGGATCATCGGTCCGTCCAGCGGTCTGGACCCAGCGGTCGTAGCCACCGTGCAGCTCGACGACCTTGCGGAATCCGGCCCGGCAGAGGCGGGACACGGCTATGGAACTGCGATAGCCCCCGGCGCAGTACACGACGGTGGGCCGGGACGGATCCAGCTCGTCGATCAGGGAGTTCAGATGGGGCAGGGGTATGTGGACGGCGCCCGGTATGACCCCCTGCTCCACCTCGGCGGGGTTTCTCACGTCGAGGATCACCAGGTCGGGGGCGGCCGCCCGGGCCTTGTCCAGTCCGGCCACGCTGAGGCGGGCGGTTCGCACCACAAGCTCGGGATGGGCCTCGAAGACCGCCTTGTAGTCGTCGAGGAAGCCGACGACGTAGTCGAAACCGATCCGGGCCAGTCGTATCGCCGCCTCGGTCTCGTAACCCGGCTCGGTGATGAGGATCATGGCGTGTCCGGGATCGATCACCCCGCCGGCGAACTCGGCGTAGCGGCCCTCCAGCCCCACGTTGATGGACCGGAAGAGATGGGCCTCGGCGAAGGCGTCGGCGTCACGGGTGTCCAGGACGAAGGCCCCCTGGTTCTGGCTCTCCATCAGGGCGTCGAAGTCCAGGGCCGGGGGTCGTTCCCTCTCATCGAAGAGGCGGTGGGCCTGGCGGTTGAGCATGGCGTCGTAGCTGAAGTATGCGGGGGCGGCACGAAGGCCGTCGGTGACCGCGGCCACGAAGTCGTCGGCCTCGTCGAACTTCAGGGCGTAGTTGGTTCGACGCTGATCTCCGAGGGTCGACCAGGTCTCGGTGGACATGTTCTTCCCACAGGAGGATCCGGCCCCGTGCCCGGGGAAGACCCGGGTCTCATCGGGCAGGGGGAGGATCTTGTCCCTCAGGGAGGTGAAGAGCTGGCGTCCGAGATCCTCCGCCGAGTAGCCCAAGGAGGACTGCAGATCGGGCCGTCCCACGTCCCCGATGAAGAGGGTGTCGCCGGTGAGTATCCCGTAGGGGGCGGGAGCCGACTCCGATTCCCAGACCGCGATGGTGATCGATTCGGGGGTGTGTCCCGGTGTGTGGAGGATCTCCAGCACCACGTCGCCCAGCACGATCCTCTCCCCATCGGTCAGAACCCGGGCCTCGAACTCCGGTTCGGCCCCGGGACCGAGCCATATCTCGGCCCCGGTGGCCGTTGCCAGCTCCAGGTGCCCGGAGAGGAAGTCGGCGTGGAAATGGGTCACGGCCACCCCCACGATCTCCAGGCCCTGTTCGGCGGCGGACTCCAGGTACACCCCTATGTCCCGCCGGGGATCGACCACGACGGCCCGGTGGGTCCCCTCATCCCCGATCAGGTACGAGGCCTGGGAAAGACAGTCCAGATAGTGCTGTTCAAAGATCATGTCGGATCACCTCGCAGTGTCCATCGGCACGTGATCCGCTGACACTGAGGACCGTCGACCGACTTCGCGGCCGGGGTCGGTGACCGGCGTCGTCGCCCGGGCGCGAGGGTCACTGGGCACCGGCTCCGGTCAGGCCCGGCCCTTGAGCATGAAATTCCAGTAGAGGAAGGGCAGGCCGTACTTCTTGAGGTACCACATGTCCCTGCGCTCCTTCTTGGTGTTGATCAGGGGTATCGAGGGAGCGGCCTGACCCGAGTAGTCGAACTCGGCCAGGAGCATCTTGTGACGTGATGTGGTGAGCGGACAGGAGGCGTACCCCTTGTACTTGGCCCCCGGCGTCTGTGAGGCCAGGACGGCCTTGACGTTCTCGGTGACCACCGGGGCCTGCTTGCGAACCGCCGCCCCGGTCTTGGAGTTCGGGGTGCTGCCGGCGTCACCGAGGGAGAAGATGTTGGGGTACCGCACGTGCTGGTGGGTGAACTTGTCCACGTCGACGTAACCGTTGGCGTCGCCGGTGGACAGGGGGCTGGACTTGATCCAGTCCGGAGCGGACTGGTGGGGCGTGGCGTGAACCATGTCGAAGTCCAGCTCGGTGGTGGAGTCGTCGTTGGCGTGGTCGGTTATCACCAGTTTGCGGGCGTCGCCGTCTATGGACGTCATCTCGGAGTTGAAGTGGACGTTGATCCCGTAGCGGGCCACCACCTGGTCCAGGACGTCGGAGAACTCCTTGACCCCGAACATTCCCGGGGTCGGTAGGACCAGGTGCACGTCGATGTCTTTGAGAACGCCCTGCTCCCGCCAGTAGTCGGACGCCAGGTAGGCGATCTTCTGGGGGGCACCGGCGCACTTGATCGGCCCACCGGGCATGGTGAACACCGCTGTGCCCTTCGTCATCCCCCGGATGAACTCCCAGGTGCGGGGGGCCATGTCGTACTCGTAGTTGGTGGAGACGTTGTTCTTGCCCAGGGTCTCGGGCAGCCCCGGTGTGCGGTCGAAGTCGAGTTGGATCCCGGGGCAGACGACCAGGACGTCGTACCCGATGGTCTTACCCCCGGCGGTGCCCACGGTGTTGTTCTCCGGGTCGAATGACTCCGCCGCGTCCTTGATCCAGGTGGCCTTCTTGGGCATCACCGAGGCCTCGGTGCGACGGCTCTTCTCGGCCTTGACGATGCCTCCCCCGACCAGGGTCCAGTACGGGTGGTAGAAGTGCTTGTCGGATGGTTCGATGATCGCCACGTCGTCGACGTGGGCCCGACCGAGACGGGCCGCCACCGTGATCCCGGCGGCACCGCCGCCCACGATCACGACCCGGTGATGTTGATCTGTCGCCATTGTTGTCTCCCCACTGGCCGGCTTCGACGCCGACCGGTTCCCTTGTTGGTTCCGGGCCCGGACTCAGGACCCGGGCCCCTCTAGAACTGTCCTGCTCCCGCCCCGGCCGGGCCGATCACGTTCCGAATCCGGTTCGGTGACCCCGGGTCCGCAAGGGATGCCCCCCTACCCTCAGTGTGATCGGGGTCACAGCCCCGCCAAATGTACGGAGTATTCCTCGTCCCGTCAACGACCATCCTCAGACCGATGCCGGGGAGCCGACCCAGGCGTCGTAGCCACCGATGAGATCGGAGACGTCGACGAAGCCCCGGGCCTTCAGGATGCTGGCGGCGATGGAGCTGCGGTAGCCACCGGCGCAGTACACGAGCGTGGGGCGCCCCGGATCCAGCTCCTCGAGCCGTCCGGGGAGTTGGGCCACGGGGATCACGATCGCTTCGCCGATGACACCCACCCCCGTCTCACCCACGTTGCGCACGTCGAGTAGCTGCAGGTCATCGGATCCAAGTCGTTCCCTCAGATCATCCGCCGTGAGACGCGAGGCCCGTCGCGAGAGTTCGGGATGCTCGACAAGATGCCGCTCCAGATCGGGTAGGTGGCCCGACACGTTGTCGAATCCGATGCGACCCAATCTCACCCGGGCCTCGACCTCGGACCCGGGTTCCCCGGTGAGGACGATGGACTGGTCGGGACTGACCACACTTCCGGCGTACTCCGCGAAGCGACCCTCCAGACCGACGTTCACCGCTCCCACGAGGTGTCCCTGGGCGAAGACGGCCGGATCCCGGGTGTCGATGAGTACCGTGCCGTCGGCCATGGCCGCCAGGGTCTCCTCGAGGGACATCGGGGTCGGGGCCTCGGACTCGTGGAACACCGATCTCCGCTTGCGGTTCAGGATGGCGTCGTACACGAAATAGCCCGGCGCCGGGGGTTGTCCCTCGGTCACCGCGGCCACGAAATCGTCGGCGTCCTCGAATTGCAGTGCGTAGTTGGTCCGGCGCTGCTCCCCGATCGTCGACCAGGTTTCCGTCGACAGATTCTTGCCGCACGCTGAACCCGCACCGTGCCCCGGGTAGACGCGGGTGGAGTCCGGCAGGGTGAGGATCTTCTCATTGAGCGACTCATAGAGGTTCCGGCCCAGTTCCTCGGCCGTCATACCCAGCGAGGACAGGAGGTCCGGCCGCCCCACGTCCCCGATGAAGAGGGTGTCACCGGTGAGGACCGCGTAGGGCTCCGTGGCTTCGGGGCTGTCCCACACCACGACCGAGATGGACTCCGGCGTGTGGCCCGGGGTCTCCCTCACCTCCAGCTCGACGTCTCCCAGTGGGATCCTGTCGCCGTCGTGGAGGGCCCGGTGCTCGAATTGGGCCTCACCGGCGGCGCCGATGCCGATCTCGGCCCCCGTGGCCTCGGCCAGTTCCAGATGGCCCGAGAGGAAGTCGGCGTGGAAGTGGGTCTCGATGGCCATCACGATCTCGAGGCCGTGCTCCCGGGCCGACTCGAGGTAGATGTCGATGTCGCGCCGGGGATCGACCACCACCCCCCTGCCGGTCGACTGATCCCCGATGAGATAGGACGCCTGGGAAAGACACTCCAGGTAGAACTGTTCGAAGATCATCGGGACCCCCCTCGTGATAACCCGCCGGAGCCGGATGCGCCCGGTCGGGACTGCTGCACTGGCCCCTGGTCCAACCCCGAGCGGGTGAGACCGGAGGCCCGAACCTGCCGTGACCCCTGCCCTGCGTGATGCGGATTCACCGCCGACCAGGGTCCACCGGATGGTGGAAAGGCCTCAGGAGGCCCTTTGTACGTACATCTTATCGCCGCCGCCTGATGTGTCAAGCGTCACTCCCCCGGACTCCGGCATTCCCACGAGCTGGCCCAGGATCACGTCTATGTCGCAGCTGTCGCTGCGGTTGTAGGGCAACCTCGACAGCAGGGCCCCCAGGGCGCAGGTGTTGGACACCGCGGCGAAGGTGAGACCCGCCCCCACCGCCCCCGACAGCCATTTGGCCCGCGGCCACCGGGTGCTGGCCAGGACGCCGCCCGCCACCATCGAACCCGCCACCAGACGGACCTGACGCTCGAGGGCCCACTTCTCCTCCCCCCGGTCCAAGGGCAGACCGGCCTCGGCCCAGGCGTTGATGCCCCCGGCCATCACCGACACGTGCTCCAGACCGGTGCGGGCCAGGGCCTCCTCGGCCCTGGCGGCCCGGCCACCGGTCTGGCAGACCAGCACCAGGGGCCGTCTCACCTCGGACCATCGGGCCCGGTGTTCGGCCAGGGTGGCCAGGGGGACGTTCAACGATCCCGGGATGTGGGCGATTCCGAACTCCCCCCCCGACCTCACGTCGATGAGCCGCAGGGTGGGATCGTCCCCCCTCAGTTCATCGACCTCGTTGGGTGTCAATACCGGCTTCATGTTGGCTCCCCCTGTGCGAGTGGCTCCCCTTCGGACCCTGCGGAGCTGAGACCCCGGATCCCCCCTGACCCGCCCCGGGCCGGCCGAGCCGGACCCCGATGTCGACGGACCAGGGGCGACCTACAAGTCCGTACATTCGAGTCTCAGCTATAGCCGAAACTCACGCACCCCGCACACGATCAGACACCTATTTACATATGTACGACGCGAGCCTCGTTGGGGCCCGCCGTCCGCCACGCCCCCGGGGGGACGGGGTGGCGGCCCGGGCGGAGGTCAGCCCTCCTCGGGCCCGGGGAAGGGGGCCAGCCGTAGTTCGCCCTCCGCCGAGGGCACGCCCGAGGTCCACGAGGCCACGAACCGGTACCGGTCGCCCCTGATCACCGTGTTGCGCCACTCGACCGGCTCATCATCACGGCATCCCAGACGCTCCAGTTCGAAGGCGGCGTCGTTCTTGCCCAGCCCCAGGTGTCGGCGGTCGGCCGCGCTCGGTATGACGGGGCTGATCCTCTCCCACCCCCGATTGGGTCTCAGCCCACAGGCGGAGTCCAACTCGGCGTAGAGGGCGGTGTGGCCGAAATCGACCTCGAGGAGGGGACGGGCCAATGTCACCGGCATCCAGGCCCGGTCCACGGCCAGGGGGGCGTCCCCCGCCAGCCGGAGCCGTTCGAGATAAACCAGCTCGGAATCCAGATCGAGACCCAGACGGCTGGCGGCGACCGAGTTGGTCACGGTCCGGAGGTTGAGCACCTGGCTCCGCTGCTCGGTACCGGCGGATTCGATTGACTGGAACAGGCTGTAGAGGGCCCCCAGTGACTGTTCGAACTCCGTTCGGTTCACCACCGTTCCCCGGCCCCGCTCCCTCTTGAGCAGTCCGCTGCGATTCAGATGGGCTATGGCCTCGCGCACCGTGTGTCGGCTCACGCCGTAGTGGCTCGTCAACTCCATGTCGGTGGGAAACCGGATGTCGAACTCCCCTTCGTCCAACCTTCGACGCAGGTCAGCCTCGAGCTGGGCCCACAGTGGCACGGGACTCTCACGGTCCAGGGGAGTGGTCAAGACAGGTCTCCAGGTGAGGGGAGTCGAGGGGGACGAAGGTGAGGTCCCAATCCCCACGATCCATCCACCGCTCATTTGTCGTCGACCCATCATAGTGCCCTGATGTACGTACAAACGTCCAATCAGCCACCCCTGTCCGAGTATGGGCCGGCTCCCGCTCCCGTTAGCACGGCGGAGTCCGTCATACTGTCGGCCCCTAGTTCGCCCCGAGGGCGGTCCCCACACGGAGGTGGTCAGACATGGCCCGATTTCCATTTTCATCCCATATCGGCCGTGGTCTCGACCGCGGTGCGGGGGGACGGGGCCCGGCCCGGGTCGGAGACCGGGCACCCGACATCACACTGACCGATGTAGCGGGGAGGGAGGGGAGTCTCCACGACGCTCACGGCGACAGCCCCGCCCCCACCGTGGTCATCTTTCACCGCCACATCCATTGACTGCCCTGCCGGGCGCACGCGGTCGCGGTGCGCGACAGGATCGACGACTTCCCCGAGGGCACCCGATTCGTCCTCATCACGTTCACGGATCAGATTCACCTCGAGCGCTACCACCGGAGGGTGGACCTGCCTTTTCCGGTACTCATGGACCCCGAACGTGTCTCCTACCGGGCCTACTCTCTCGGTCGGGCCACCCGTCGGCGGGTGTGGAGCCCGGGGGTGATCCGTCGCTACCTCCAGCTCTTCCGTCAGGGCCAACGGGATCTGCAACGTCCCACCGAGGACGTCCTGCAACTCGGAGGTGACTTCGTGGTGGGCCCCGACGGCCGCCTGGTCTACGTCTTCCGCTCCGAGGGGCCCGACGACCGCCCCACCGTCGACGCCCTCATCGAGGCGGCCACGGCGACGACGGGTCGACGATGAGTGGGCCGACGTCGAGCCCCGAACCCACCTCCGACCTCCGTCACCGGATCATCGCCTGGCTCCTGGTGGGCGTGCAGGCCGTCATTCTGATCCTGCTGGTCGTCCTGCCCTCGGGGACCTCGTGGACCGTCACCGACACGGTTTCGACCCTGGCCGCGGTCCTGTTCTGGAGCGGAGTGGCCATGGCGGTGGGAGCGGGGCTCCAACTGGGACTCGGGCTCACCGCCCTGCCCCTGCCGAGCCCCCGCGGGCATCTGGTCACCGGGGGACTCTTCGGCCTGGCCCGCCATCCGATCTACACCGGCGTGGTCATGTTGTCGGCGGGGATCGCCCTGCGTAGTGCCAATCCGACCAAGGCCCTCCTGGCCGTGGGCCTGGCCCTGTTCTTCACCGTCAAGGCCAGGTGGGAGGAACAGCGTCTGGTGGAGGCCTACCCGGACTATGCCGGGTACGCCAGCCGCACCGGCCGGTTCCTGCCCGGGCTGGGTCGGCTCCGCCGCTGACCGACCCCCGGGGGGCCGATCGCGGGTCCAACCGCCTGACACCCTTCCGGGGAGCCCACCGTCACTCGGCGGCGGCGCACCGCCCCACCGGGGGTACCCGACCGCCCCGGATGGGTTCACCGGGGGTGGGGACCCCCTTCAGCGGGCCGCGGCGGCACCGGTCTCCAGCTCGTCCCACCGGGCCCGGGCCCCCGGGAGCCAGGTCGCCCGCCGCTCGGCGAACAGCTCCACGGCCCGGTGTCCGTTCCACCCCGGGGGCAGTAGCTCCGGGGGCAGGCCGGGATCGGCGAACGGGAAGTGCCGGAAGCTCTGGACCAGGGAGGTGAGGGCCACGAAATGCCCTTCCGGTCCGGTGGGATCCAGGGTGCCGAACTCCTCGATGAAGTGGGCGTACTGCTGATCCACCGCGGCCAGATCCCAACCGAGGGCGACCAGTCGGCGCGGATCATCATCGTGGGGGGGACCACCGACCACCACCACCGCCTCGGAGTCGAGCCCCTCGGCGGCCAGAATGGCCCGGGCCGCCTCCACCCGCTCGGCCCGGGGTGAGAGCCACAGGCCGCCTCCCACGTAACCGAAACCGTTCCACGCCAACCGGGTGCGGAGGCGGTCCCGCGCCGCCGCCTGATCGGCCGAGACGCTGTAGTGGATCAGCACCCACCGATGGTCCCAGCTGAGCTCCGAGGTCCCGAATCCGTAGATCCTCCGCGAGCCGGTATCGAGCAGATCCACACCCTCGGGCGTCAGCTCCAGGCGCGCCCTGCGACCCTCGCGGTTGGTCCGCACCCAACCAGCGTGCGACATCCTCATCAGAGCCTGGCGGGCGGCGGCGGGTGACACACCGAGATCGCCCACCCCCGCCACCAGCGACGAGGTCCAGGCGGACCCACCCGAGGGCAGGACGAACTCGCCCATGACCGTCAGCAGCAGGGAGCGGGCCGACGCCCGCCCCGCCGTCGGGGTCACCCCCGGCTCCGCATCCACCGATGACGACCCCGTCACGGGAAAACTCGTCTCACCATGCCCGACTCAGATCTTGACGTACTCGTAATCGAACTCATGGCCGTGGATTCCGGACCGGGGCGGGGCGATCCACGCCGCCACCCGACCCCTCTCGTGAACCGGCTGCATCAAGGATCTGACGTGGGCCCGGTCGGCCTCGGTGGGGAGGAACTCCCGGCGCCGGGCCGTCCACTCGGCGTCGGTGAGGACCTCGCCGGTCGGCGACACGTTGACCTCGGAGAACACCCCCACCCTGCGGTTGAATCCCTCGTGGGGCAGCCGGAACTCGAAGTCCACCCCGGCGTCCCTGAGGATCCGGTTCCAGCGATTGAGCCCCTTCTGGGCGTCCCCGCTGTAGGCGACCCGGACGTCGTAGTTCACCGCCCTCAGGGCCGGGACCTCCACCGTGGTGATGGTGTCACCGGTCACCCTCGGCAGAAGGGCCGTCGCTCCGACCAGGCGATGGTCGTCGTCGTAGGAGGCCTCGTCGAACCTCCCCTTGAGGCCGGCGGCGTAGTAGTCGGCCCCATTGGAGGACTCCTCGGCACCGAACAGATCGAGGGTGACCGAGTAGTGGAAGTTGATGTACTTCTGAAGTGTCTCCAGGCTCACCCCACCGTGGGCGGCGATGTCGTCGGTGTCGAACTCCTTCATGAGTTCCACCGCCCTCTGCACGACCCGCCCTATACCCGAGGCGCCGACGAACATGTGGTGGGCCTCCTCCTTGAGCATGAAGTCGCAGGTACGGCTCAGGGGATCGAAGGCGCTCTCGCGAAGGGAACCGAGTTGGTACTTACCGTCCCGATCGGTGAAGTAGGTGAACATGAAGAACGACAGCCAGTCCGGTGTCTCCTCGTTGAACGCCCCGAGGATCCGGGGGGAGTCGGGATCTCCGGAGTGACGCTCCAGCATGGCGTCGGCCTCATCGCGCCCGTCACGGCCGAAGTAGGCGTCGAGCAGGTACACCATGGCCCATAGGTGCCGCCCCTCCTCGACGTTCACCTGGAACAGGTTTCTCATGTCATAGAGGCTGGGGGCGGTCAGACAGAGATGCCGCTGCTGTTCGACCGAGGCGGGCTCGGTGTCGCCCTGCACCACGATCAGACGCCGGAGGGCGTTCCGGTACTCCCCCGGAACCTGTTGCCACACCTCCTGACCCTTGAACTCCCCGAAGCCGATCCTGCGGTCCTTCTCGGCCCGGGAGAGGAAGATCCCCCAGCGGTACTCGGGCATCTTCACGAAGGAGTAGTCGGCCCATCCCTCGGCGTCGATGTCGACCGCCGTGCGCAGGTAGATGTCGCTGTCCTGGAACATCACCGGCCCCATGGACTTCCACCAGTCGATGTACTTGGGTTGCCACGACTCCAGGGCCCTCTGCAGGCGGCGGTCGTCGGCCAGGTTCACGTTGTTGGGAATCTTCTCGCTGTAGTCGATCA
>JALSTE010000254.1 GCA_026983855.1 Acidimicrobiia bacterium | reverse complement strand
CTCACCGACTCGCGACACCAGGTGGGCCACCCAGCCGGGCATGACGGGGGGCACCCTCGAACCGGCGGCGTCGGCCACCAGCCCGGCCAGCTCCCGCAGGGTGACGTAGGGACCCGAGAGAATGGCGCGGGTCCCCACCGGGGCCCCTCCGACCCGGATCACCCCGGCGGCGACATCGCGGTTGTACACGACGGGCAGCCCTCCGGGAAGCAGCATGGGAATGTCCCCCGCCACCAGGTCGGCGATCAGCTTGTTCACCCCCGGGGTGAGCCGCGGCGCCGGTCCGAACACACCGGAGGGGCAGACGATCCGGGCCGCGAGACCGGCCCCGATCCTCTCCACCACGGCCCTGTCGGCGTCCTGCTTGGACCGTTCGTAGGCCGTGTGCTTGGGTTCGGGGTCGACCGTCTCGTCGAAGGGTCTTCCCGGTGACCACCGGCAGACGTCGATGGTGCTCACGTGGACGAAGCACCCGACGCCCTCGGCCAGGGCGGCGTCGGCGACGTGTTCGGTTCCCCCGCGGTTCACCCGATCGAAGATCCCCGGGTCCGCCACCCACTGTTCGGGCAGCCCGGCGGCGTGAACGACCGTGCCCACCCCTTCCACGGCCGACCGCACCGAGTCCGCATCGAGCACGTCGCCACCCCGCAGCGACACCTGCCCGGGCAGCAGCTCCGCCGCCCGGTCCACGTCGCGGACCAAGGCGGCCACGTCGTACCCGTCAGCCAGGAAACGCTCGACGATGGCTCCCCCGACGGTGCCCGTCGCACCGGTCACCAGAACCGGTGAGGGAAGGGTGGGTGGCCCGATCATGGGAGTGATCCTCCGGGCCCGGCTCAGCGGGGGGTGGGAACGATGAACTCGATGACGTGGCCGTCGGGGTCCTGCACCCAGCACTGGCCCATCTCGGCGTTGGTACGGAACACCTCCAGGCCGGCCGCCTCCAGGTGGGCCACGGTCTCCTCGTAGTCGGCGACGGCGAAGGCGGCGTGACGGGCCCGGGGGTCACACACCGGCGGGGGTGACCCGAGGTCGGCGTCGGCGGGAGCGACGATGAGGTGGACCTCACCGGGACCGGCCCGGAACCAGGCCCCGTCCACGCCGAAGATGTCGGGGCGCTCGATCTCCACCAGCCCCAGCACCCCCTCGTAGAACGCCCGGGAGCGCTCCAGGTCCGCCACCGGGAACGACATGTGATGAGCGGCGCAGTCGAGGCTCATGCCGCCTCCACCTCGGCCCGGCCACCGATCTCGGCCAGGGCCCGCAGGACGTGCCTCACCGCCGTCGGCTCCAGGCCGGCCAGCGCCCCCTCCAGGAGGGAGCCGTAGAAATCCCGCTCCCGTCGAAAGTGGTCCTCGCCCCTGGGGGTGAGGTGGACGATGGTGACCCTGCGATCCCCGGGGTGGGGCC
Source organism: Acidimicrobiia bacterium (assembly GCA_026983855.1). Lineage (GTDB taxonomy): Bacteria > Actinomycetota > Acidimicrobiia > Acidimicrobiales > Poriferisodalaceae > DRKF01. Next base: position 1,736 of record JALSTE010000254.1, on the reverse strand, counting down.
GGCGGCACAGCACCCCGAGTTCCTCGAGGCGGTCGACGATCCCGGTCATGGTGGAGGGTGACAGACCCAGCCGGGACCCCACGGCGGCGATGGCGGCCGGTCCGTGGAGGCCGAGGGTCTGGACCACCAGTCGCTGACGGGTGGTGAGCTCGTTGGTGGGCCGGGAGGCGCCGGCGGAGGTGAGGTCGTGCACCACCGCCATCAGGGCGTCGACGTGGACCTCGTCGATCTCCGCGCCTGCGGTGTCCCGTTCGTCGGACAGATTCATACGGATTGCAAAATATCGGCTATTCGAAGTTTCCGCCACCCGCGGGGGCGAAGGGCAACCCGGCGCCCGGGATCCGGGGCGGGCTCCCCGCCGCCGTCAGCCCCGCTCGATCGCCGCGGCGAACCCGGCCGACAGCCCGGCCACGATCTCGGGCGGGGCCACCGCCGGGTGACCGCAGCGGAACGGTGGTGCCGGGTCGTACTCCATGCCCAACTGAATGGATCTGGCGGTGTCGTCCGAACTCAGTCGGGCCGCCAGGGCCAGGGCCATGTCGATCCCGGCCGAGACACCCGCCGCGGTGACCACCTTTCCGTCGAAGACCACACGCCGGTCCACCGGGGTGGCGCCGAATTGGCCGAGATCCTGGCGGAGGTACCAGTGGCCGGTGGCCTCCCTTCCTTCCAGCACGCCCGCCGCCCCCAGCAGGTGGGAACCCGTGCACACCGAGGTGGTCCAGGTGGTGGTGGGGTGAGCGGCCGCTATCCAGTCGATGATCGGGTGGTTTCGGGCCCTGGCCATGGCGACCGTCACCAGACCACCGGGCACCAGGATCACGTCGGGCTCGGGCACCTCGGCGAAGGCGGCGTGGGCCTGGATCGTCAACCGGCCCTGGGAGTCCGACACCGGTCCCGCCCCCTCGGCCACGAACACGATCTCAGTGCCCGCCACCTCGACCAGGACCTGGTACGGGCCCAGGGCATCGAGGGCGGTGACCCCCTCGAACAGGGCGATGGCGATGGTGGTTGTCATCAGCTCTCCAATGGCCGTCGTGCTCGTCCCCAAAGGACCACCAGTCTGGTGGATCAGCCCCGGCCCCGCGGCCCGGGCTCAGAACGTCTCCCGTACCACGGACTCAAGTCGTTCAATCAGCGTTCGCGATCCGGTCACTGGCGTCCGGGGGATGACCACTATCCCCCGCCCCCCTGTGAGACGCCCGACGCCGTCTCACAAGCCAGAACCAAACAGTGATAAGGGAGCATGATATGAACGTATCGAGCGCATTCTCGAAGATACTCCCCACGACACTCTGACCCGAGCCCGGAGAGAGAATGGGCCAAAGAAAAAAGATGAACACCACCAGAGCAATCTTGACGAAGGCCCTCCAATGTGGAGACAGCTTCGCCAAAGGCTCCCGATTCTCATACACATCTAGCCAGTGCATCTCCGGATTTTCAGACATCTCCCTCCAGCTCACCCTTCTACCCACCTCACCTTATACGGAACCACCGCCGCAGGAGCCTCCATGCACCTCTCCCGCAAGACGGCCTCACGACATACCCACAGGCTGTTCTGAGTGCCATCGGCCGCGATGGTGCCTAATATCGAACCTGCAGATGCGTTCCTGTGCTCAAGTGCGTACCAAGATGCACTTCCCATATAGACCAATTGCGCTCCGGCCAGTACGCAACCAGCCGCCAACAGCCCGCCGGTCAGTGACGTACATCCAACGACGACCGCGGCAGCGGCC
>JALSTE010000253.1 GCA_026983855.1 Acidimicrobiia bacterium | reverse complement strand
TCGGAGAACGCTATGGCACTCACGGAGCAGGGGGAGGCCACCGTCCTCTGGAACAGGTCCAGGTGCACCCCCATGCACTCGGCCACCAGGGCCCGGATGGGGTCGGCGTGGGACACCACCACGATGATCCCTCCCCGGTGGCGCTGGGCCAGGGAACGCACCGTCGAACCGAAACGATGGGCCATGTCGGCGAAGGACTCGCCTCCGGGGAAGGTGAAGGAACTGGGACTGTGCTGGATGATCTCCCACTCGGGGAGCTTGCGCAGCTCGGACAACCTGCGTCCGGTCCAGTCCCCGACGTCGAGCTCCAGGAGCCCCTTGTTGCGGCGGACCCTCACCCCGGCCACCCGGGCGATGGGGGCGGCCGTCTGCCGGGTGCGTTCGAGGGGGGAGGCGTAGACGGCCTCTATCCGATCGGCGATGGGGGCCAGGTGGCGGGCCACGGTCTCGGCCTGGGCCCGGCCCTCCTCCCCGAGATCCAGCCCCGGGGCCCGACCCGGCAGCTCGTCGCCTGTGGTGGGGGTTCGGCCGTGGCGGACCAGGAGCACCAGGGTCCGGGGGGGTGGGGACTTCTTCTTCGATCGGGCCATACCGGGGTCAAGCTACCGTCCCGCCCCGGCCGGCACCGGAACGGCCGGTCCCTCACCCCCGGGGCGCTCCCCGTCAGATGGCTCCCAGCCCCCACAGCACCCGGGGCCGGTCTCGTCGTCCCGTCCGATGGTGGCAGTCGAGGCCCCAGCCCCCACAACGCCGGGGGCCGGTCTCCCTCCCCTGCGGTGACACCATTAGGGTGCCCGGTCGTGAGGAGCCTCGAGGAGATCAACGCCGCCGCCGTGGAGTGCCGCCGCTGTCCCCGACTGGTGGAGTGGAGGGAGAGGGTGGCCCGGGAGAAGAGGGCCTCGTTCCGCGACGATGAGTACTGGGGTAGACCGGTCCCGGGTTTCGGTGACCCCGGGGCCCGGGTGCTGATCATGGGCCTGGCCCCCGCCGCCCACGGGGCGAACCGCACCGGCCGGATGTTCACCGGCGACCGGTCGGGGGACTTCCTGTTCGCCTCGTTGTACCGCACCGGGTTCGCGAACCAGCCCTCCAGCGTCGCCCGGGGGGACGGCCTGGCCCTCACCGACGTGTACATCACCGCCGCCGTTCGCTGCGCCCCCCCGGCCAACAAGCCCACCCCGGCGGAACGCGACGCCTGCCGTCCCTTCGTGGAGGCCGAGATGGCGGCCCTGGACCCCCTGAGGGTGGTGGTGGCCCTGGGCCAGTTCGGCTACGGGGTCACCTGTTCGCTCCTGGGTATCCGACCCCGACCGAAATTCGGTCACGGTGTGGAGGTGCCGGTCGAGGGCGGGCCCACGGTGGTCTGCTCGTTCCACCCCAGTCAGCAGAACACCTTCACCGGTCGGCTCACCGAGGCCATGCTGGACGATGTCCTCCACCGGGCCCGGGAGCTGGCCGAGGGAGGCCACCAGCCCCACTGATCAGGGGGCGAACTCCGACACCAGAGCGTCGAGGGCCGCGGTGAGTGACTCCTTCTGGGTCTCGTCGGTGGCTCCGGAGCGAACCACCACGAGATCCAGGGCGGGGACCATCCTGATGCTCTGGCCCATGAAACCCCGGGCGGAGAAGCTGCCGAAGCGGTCCCCGTTCAGCCAGAAGTGGGCCCCGTAGTCCAGGTCGTCCACTCCGACGGAGGGTCCGGTGGGACGGCGGGCGTGATCCACCCACCCCTCGGGCAGGAGGCGACGGTCCTCCCACACCCCGTCTCTGAGGTAGAGCAGCCCGAAGCGGGCGAAGTCCCGGGGGGTGGCGAAGCAGTAGGAGGATCCGATCCAGGTCCCGTGATCGTCGAACTTGGGTATGGCCGAGGACATCCCCAGGGGATCGAACAGGCGCCGGTGCAGCTCCCGCAGGTAGCCGTCACGGTCACCGTCGACCCCCAGCCGTCGGGCCAGGGCCGAGGCCACGATGTTGGAGGTGCCGCTGGAGTAGGCCCAGACCTCACCGGGTTGGTCGACGAGGGGCTTGGAGGCGGCGAAGGCGGACACGTCGCCGGCCCCGGGGCCGAAGAGCATGTCGATCACGTCGGAGGTCTGGCCCGGTACGTACTCCTCCACCCATTCCAGGCCGCTGACCATGCGCAGCAAGTGGTCGAGGGTGATGGCGGCCCGGGGGTCCCGGGACCCGGCCCAGCGGGGATCCCCGATGGGTCGGTCCAGCTCCCCGTCCATGCCGGCGAGTCCGACCATGGCGTGGAGGAGGGACTTGGCCATGGACCACGAGGGCTGGGTGGTGTGGCCGGTCACGCCCTCCCCGTAACGCTCCAGTACCAGTCGACCCTCCTGGACCACGAGCAGGGCGTCGGTGCGACCCAGGCGACCCGTGTCACCGAAGAGCTCCTCGACCCTGGCCATGGCGTCCCCGGAGGCCCGGGGTTCGCCCTCGGGCCACTCCCGGGTGGGCCATGGAACCCCCCGGGGCTGGTCGGGAAGGTCGAACGTCGGGTCCTGGGCGCTGGTCACGGGTCGACCATACCGATCCGGCCCGATGGGTATGGTGGACCCATGGGAAGAACGGCGGTGGCGATACTGGGCGTGACGTTGATGGTCTCGGCGGTGCTCGGAACGGGTTCGGCGGTCGCCGGGGCGGCCGAATCCGGGAGCGGCGCCGTCGACCGGGCCCGCTCCGAGGAGCCCACGGCCCCACGGGCGGATGAGGAACTCCGGGGCCTGACCCCCCTGGTCGGCATCACCTACCGGGACGTCGGACCCGGGGACCACGGTTTCGACGTGAGGTGGATCCAGAACCGCCTGATCGAGCTCCGCTTCGACCCCGGTACCCCCGACGGGAAGATGGGACAGGCCACCCTGTCCGCCCTGTGGGCCCTGGAGAAGATCTCGGGTCTGGAACCCGTGGACAACGTCACCCCCGAGGTGTGGGACGTCCTCCTCAACGGGGTCGAAATCCAACCCCTGGTGGCCGACGGTGAGCCCACCCGGGCCGAGATAGACCTGGATCTTCAGGTCATGGAGGTGTGGAGGGACGGGGAACTGGTCCTGGTCACCCACATCTCATCGGGCTCGGGGAAGGGCTACTGCAACGGCGGACGCTGTCGGCGGGCCGTCACCCCCACCGGGGACTACACGATCAACCGCACCATA
>JALSTE010000252.1 GCA_026983855.1 Acidimicrobiia bacterium | reverse complement strand
GTTCGACGATGTCGAGCTGGACGCGGCGGAGATCGCCGAACTGGCCCGCCAGGCCCGCCCGATGGTCCGCTCGCGGGGACAGTGGATCGAGCTGGACAGGGCCGATCTGGCCGAGGCGGCCAAGGCCCTGGCCGAGAGGGCCGACAAGACCAAGCTGACCGGGGCCGAGATGCTGCGCCACGCCCTGGGGCTGGAGGGCTCACCCCTGGGAGGGGGTATCAGCGTCGCCGGTGGCGGTTGGGCGGTGGACCTGATTCGCAGCGCCTCCAGGGTGACGGGGGAGGTGGAGCTGAAACCCGAGGGTTTCGAGGGCGAGCTGCGCCACTACCAGGGCGAGGCCCTCGGATGGCTGGGTTTCATCGACGATGCCGGCCTGGGTGGCTGCCTGGCCCTCGATATGGGTCTGGGAAAGACGCCCACCCTTCTGGCCCACCTGCGCCGTAGCCGCACCTCCCAGCCGGATCTGGTGATCGCCCCGCCGGCCGTGGTTGGCAATTGGGCGGCCGAGGCGGCCCGCTTCACCCCCGGAACGAGGATCGTCGTGCATCACGGTCCGCGCCGGGCGTCACCGGAGGAGTTCCCGGCCCGGGCCGCCGAGGCCGATCTGGTCATCACCACCTACGGCACCGCGGTCAGGGACGTGGAGGCCCTGGCCCGGGTCGATTGGAACCGGGTGGCCCTCGACGAGGCCCAGGTGATCAAGAATCACCTCTCGGAGACCTCCCGCCAGCTCCGCAAGGTGGGGGCCCGCAGCCGTCTGGCCCTGACCGGAACCCCCATCGAGAACGGCCTGGGCGACCTCTGGGCGATCATGGACTTCACCAACCCGGGACTGGTGGGCCCCCGGACCGCGTTCATTTCCCAGCTCTCGTCGGAGGGAACGGGAAAGGTGGCGGCGGAGAGCGCCCTCAAGGCCCTGAACGGAATTCTGGTGTTCCGCCGCACCAAGGCCGAGCCGTCCATCGCCGCCGAGTTGCCCGATCGGATCGATCAGCTGGACCACTGCACGATGACCGCCGAGCAGATCGGTCTGTATCAGGCGGTCCTCGATGAGCTGGTGGTCGCCGAGGCCGACAAGACGACCGAACGCAAGGGCCAGATCCTGGCCGCGATCACCGCCCTGAAACAGATCTGCAACCATCCGGCCGCCTACAAACCCGACGATGAGCCCCTCGAGGGTCGTTCGGGCAAGCTGGCCCGTCTCAATGAGATCGTGGACTCGGTGTTCGCCGCCGAGGAGAAGGTTCTGATCTTCACCCACTTCGCCCGGTGGGGGGACCGCCTGGCGGAGTACCTGAGCGAGCGGACCGGCCGCACCATCAGCTGCTACCACGGCGGCCTGGCCCGAGGGGCCCGGGACCGGATGATCAGGGAATTCCAGGAGGGAGAGGGTGCCGGGGCCCTAGTGCTCTCGCTGAAGGCCGGGGGAACGGGACTGAATCTCACCGCCGCCAACCACGTGGTGTTGTACGACCGCTGGTGGAACCCCGCCGTGGAGGACCAGGCCCGGGACCGTGCCTGGCGAATAGGTCAGGAGAAGACGGTCATATCCCATCGCCTGGTCTGCCCCGGCACCGTGGATGAGAGGGTCGAGGAGGTGGTGGCCGGGAAGCGCAAGATCGCCGACATGGTGCTGCCCAAGTCCAGTTCGCTCGGCGACCTGGACGCCGGCCAGCTTCAGGCGGCCCTGGGACTGGATCCGGATCTGGTGATGACCGAGGCTCCCGAGGACACCGCCTCCGAGTCCGAGGTGGAGGCCCCGGTGGTGGATGTCCCCGAAGATGCTCCCGGGGACAGCGGGTCCGAAACCGGGGTGGTCGGGTCATGAGCTCCAACGGACAGAAGAAGAACGGCTCCCAGACGTCCAAGCGCAAGAAGCGCAAACCCAAGGTTCCGGCCCGTCGGTTCTGGGGTGAGGACAAGCTGGAGGTCGCCCTCGAGGACAAGATCGAGATCGCCGTCGACCCGGCGGCGGTGGTTCGTTCCCTCGGTAGTCCACCCCTGTCGGGCCGGGAGACCCTGGCCGAACACTACTTCGAGGCCGTCTACGACAAGGTGGTCGGTCTGGGTGGGGCCCTGGCCGCCGCGGGTGGTCTCCTGAAGCTCGATGACGAGGCCCCCGAGGACGGGGACGAGGGCGGCTCGGAGGGGTGAAACCCGGGCCCATCGCCATCTCCGATGGTGGGGACCGGGTCGATCCGGGAGAGGACCAGCTCGTCCAGTACCGGCACCGCGAGGGTGTCCTGGATCTCGGGTGGGGTCATCCCGACCCCGACCTGCTCCCGGTTGAGGCCTGGTCCCGGGCCTGGGGCCGGGCCGCTCATCGCTGGGGGCACCGCCTCCTCACCTACGGTCACGGACCCGGGCCCCTACCGTTCCGTCGCTGGCTGGGAGATCGTCTGGGCCTCACCGACGGTCGGCGGGTGGATCCCGAGGATGTCGTGGTGACCGCCGGGGCCTCCCACGCCCTGGACCTCCTGGCCACGGCCCACACCCGTCCCGGTGACCTGGTGCTGGTGCAGTCACCCACCTATCACCTGGCCGTCCGTATTCTCGGGGACCACGGGCTGATCCCACTGGCCATGGTCCCCGACGATGATGGTCGGGGGATCGACGTGGTCGCCACCCGTGAGCGTATTCGTGCCGCCTGTGTGGGGGGCCGCAGGGTCTCGATGATCTACGTGGTGGGCGCCCACGCCAACCCGACCGGCCGATCGCTGGCCCACGACGAGGGGGCCGACCTCGCCCTCCTGGCGGGGGAGCTGGGTGCGGTCATGGTCGAGGACGACACCTATCGGGAGTTGACCCTGGTGGGCCGGGCCCCGGACTCGGCCTTCTCGGCCGACTCGACCGGCCGGGTGGCCCGTATCGGTTCGCTGTCGAAGGTCGTCGCTCCCTCTCTGCGGATCGGTTGGATCACCGCCCCCGGGGGGATCCTCTCGCCCATCGCCGAGGGGGGGCTGCTCGACAGCGGCGGGGGAGTGGCCCACGCCCAGGCCCTGGCGGCGGTGGAGTTCGCGGCGGAGGGGGCCTTCGACGTCCACCTGGCCGGCCTACGGACCAGCTATCGGGAGAGGCGCGACGCACTGGTGGATGGTCTCCGCCGACACTGCCCACATCTGCACTTCGACGTCCCCGAGGGGGGCTGGTTTCTCTGGGTGGACACATCGCGAGCTGGCGGGACCCCCGAC
>JALSTE010000251.1 GCA_026983855.1 Acidimicrobiia bacterium | reverse complement strand
TGACCTCACCTTCGAGATGCACCACGCCCGGGGTGAGACCGATGACCACGTCTGGACGTGGATACCCGAGCGACGGATCCTCCACACCGGCGACCTGTTCATCTACGCCGTGCCCAACGCCGGGAACCCCCAGAAGGTGCAGAGGTACGTCTCGGACTGGGCGGCGGCCCTGCGGGAGATGGCGGGCCTGAGGCCGGAGTATCTCCTGCCCGGCCACGGGCTCCCGATAATCGGTGCCGACCGGATCGAGGTGGCCCTGCTCGACACGGCCGAGCTGCTGGAGAGCATCGAGTCACAGACCCTGGCCCTCATGAACCGGGGGCTCACCCTCGATCAGGTGATCCATTCGGTGGTGATACCCGAGAATCTCCTGGCCAAGCCCTATCTTCAACCGGTCTACGACCACCCGCAGTTCCTGGTGCGCATGGTCTGGCGTCGGTACGGAGGGTGGTGGGACGCCGAGCCCGACAACCTGCTCCCCGCCCCGCGGGAACAGCAGGCATCGGAGTGGGTGGCCCTGGCCGGGGGGGTGCCCAGGGTGCTGGATCGGGTTCGGGAGCTGGTCGACGCCGGGGACCTGGCCATGGCCTGCCATCTGGTGGAGGCCGCGGTCATGGCCGCTCCCGACGATGAGGAGGTCCACCGACTCCGGACCGAGGTGTACCGGAACCGGTCCGAGGAGCAGACCGCGTCGATGGCCCGAAACATCCTGAACCACGCCGCCCTGGCCAGTGAGCAGGGGCGCCGCGATCTGGCGGCCACCCCTATGACCGGGGAGGGCGGGTGAGTCCGGGTGTGTCCCCCGGTCGATCGCCGGCGGGGGTCGGTGGCTGAGCTGGTGGGGCCCTCACGTGATCCCGGACCGCGGTTCGTCGGACTGGACCGGTTGATCGCCTCTGGTGGACGCGGGATGAAGGTGTTCCGGGATGGAACTCACCGGACGACCGATCCCTCCACGACCCTGGACCGCTGGGAGCGGAGGTGCGCCGCCATGGGAATCACCCGGCTGGCCGATGTCAACCGACCTGGACCGGACGGGTATCCCGGTGGTTCAGGCGGTGAGGCCCATGGCCCGGAGCCTGAGCGTGTTGCAGGGAAAGGGCAGGACAGCGGAGGCGGCCCGGGTGTCGGCCCTCATGGAGGCGGCCGAGTTCTGGCCCGCCGAGAACGCGGGGCCGGGTGTCCGCGGCGAACCGGGGGAGATGTCACGACGGGGACGTGTACTCGATCTGGAGGGGATGACCCCGGTTGGTCCGGTGCCACCTTCACTTCCGACGGCTGAGGCCCAGTGGGTTTCGGGCGTCGCCTGGGTTTGTGGTCGGGATTGAGCGTGGTCAGGGCCTGAGGTCGAAGCTGATACGGATGGCGCCGCGGAGTCCGGCCTGGGCGGCGTGTTCGATGGCGGCCCGGTACTGATCGAGGGGATAGGTGGCGGTGGTCAGACGGCCCAGGTCCAGATCCCGCACCAGGCCCAGGGCCAAATCGAACGTGTGAACGTCCCGGTCGTGGACGTGCTCGGTGCCGTAGCAGTAGGCCCCGACCAGCTCGGTCTCCCGGTGCCACAGGGGGGCGAGGTCGACATTCACCCGGGCGGGCATGCCGAGCATGACCACCCGACCCCGGGGCCGGGTCAGGTTGATGGCGTCGGTCATGGTGGCGCCCGATCCGACGGCGTCGATGCAGGCGTCCACCCCCGAGGCGACCGAATCCCCGATAACTCTCGCCCCGGTGAACCGGCGCACGGCCCTCACGATCTCCTCGGGTGGGACCACCTCGTCGGCCCCGGCCAGACGGGCCAGCTTCCGTTGGTGGGGGTAGCGGGCGGCGACGACTATCCGCTCCACGCCGCAGACGTGTCGCAAACCGGCCACGGCGGCCAGACCCATCATTCCCGCCCCGATCACCACCACCGTGCCGTCGGGTCCGGCATTGGTCCGCAGGGCGGCGTGGATACCCGCCGCCGTCGGCTCGACCACCACCGCCGCCTCGTCGGACATGTCGTCGGGTACGGGGTGTAGCTGGGTCTCGTGGGCCACCAGGCCCTCCGACCATCCTCCCCCGGTGTCGGCGCACGATCCGATCTGGAGGCCGGGTTCGAGGGGTCCGGTCACCAGATGGCCGTAGTCGAAGCCGTCGGCCTGGGCCGCACCCGGCCACGGGGGTTCCTCACCCCGGGGAACCGGACCCAGGACCGGTTCCACGATCACCCGGCGGCCGTCGGCGGTGTCGGCCACGATCTCGTGACCGGGAACGAAGGGGAACGACACCAGAGGGTCGAAATAGCGGGACGTGCGCCCGTCGATCGTGGACAGGTCCGAGCCGCAGATTCCCGACAGGCGGGGCCTCAGCCGCACCCAGCCCTCACCGGGGGGCTCGGGTTCCTCGACCTCGGCCAGCTTCAGCGGACCCACCCGGGCCCCGGCGCCGGGCATGAAGCGGCCGACGGCCATGGCGGCGGCGAACTTGAGCTCCTTGCGCTCGAACAGTAGGGCCTTCATCGGCGGCTCTTCATCCTCGGACTCCTCGGACTCCTCGGGCGCACGCGGTGCGGGGAACCGCGGTACCCGACCGTCGGACGGTAACAGTCAGACAGGGCGGATGACATCCGCTGTGAGGAGGTACGGGGTCAGGGCAGGTACTTCATGGGGTCCTGGGGGTCACCGTTCACCCGGACCTCGAAGTGCAGATGGTTACCCGTGGAGTAGCCGGTGGACCCGACCTCGCCCACCTTCTGGCCCTGGGTCACCACCTGTCCCTTGGTGACGCCGCGGGCCGACATGTGGGCGTAGAGGGTGACGAAGCCCCCGTGGTCGATCATCACCACGTTGCCGTAACCCCTCATCGTCCCCGAGTAGATGACCTCCCCGGCCTGGGCGGCCCAGATGGGTGCCCCGAGGCTGTTGGAGATGTCGATCCCGGCGTGCAGCCTGTTGCCGCCCAGTATCGGGTGTCGGCGGGGGCCGAACGGAGAGGTGACCGGACCGGTCGTGGGCCAGATCAGGTTGGCCTGGGCCGGGTCGATGGGGGGAGGAGAGGTCTGCTCGGTGGTAGTCGTGGTCGTCGTGGTTGCGTCCCCCGGAGTGGGGGTCTCGGGGTCGGCGGAGTCGGCCCCGGAATCCGGTGAGGTGGTGGTGGTGGTCGTGGTCGTCGGGGGTGCCGTGGTGGTGGTCGTGGTCGTCAGGGCGGCTCGGC
>JALSTE010000250.1 GCA_026983855.1 Acidimicrobiia bacterium | reverse complement strand
GCCGCCGCCGCGGTGGCCGAGCGTTTCATGAAACTGGCCGGGGTGGGCCGGGCCGAGGAGCTCACGGCCCTGCCACCCGAACGGCTGCTCACCGCCCATGACCAGCTCTCGACCTCCCTGGCCGGGGACCCACCCCACCCCGACGTCTCGGCCGGGATGCCCCTGCTGCCGGTCCGTGACGGATCCCACCTGCCCTCGGACCCGCTCACCGGCATCGCCGGGGGAACCGCCGAGGGAGTGGACGTCATCGTCGGCACGAATCTCGACGAATGGAATCTCTTCGCCCTGGGGTCACCCGGCGGACTCACCGAGGACCGACTACGTGGTCGCATCGCCCGGGACGACACCCTCGATCCCGATGACGTACTGGAGGTCTACCGGTCGGTGGCGCCCGGGAGCTCACCGGACGAGGTCTGGTCGGCGATCATGACCGACCGGGTGTTCCGCGACCCGGCCCGGAGACTCCTGGAGGCCCTGGCGGCCCGGGAGACCGGAACCACCCGTTCCTACCTGTTCTCATGGCGCTCGTCGGCCCTGGGCGGCAGGCTCGGCTCCTGTCACGCCCTTGAGATCCCCTTCGTCTTCGGAACCCTCGACCGTCCCGGGGTGGACTTCTTCACCGGTCCGATCGATGGGTCCGCCGATGCCCTCTCGGGGACCATGAACGAGTCGTGGGCCCGCTTCGCCCATGGCGACGAACCCGGACCCGGGGGGTGGAACACCTACGACACCGACTCCCGTTTGACGATGAGGTTCGACGACAACACGGGAATCGAGTCCGATCCCCTCGCCCCCCTGCGTTCCCTGTGGTCGGAGACCACCCGGACCTCGAACTCCTGAGACCCCGAACAGACCGAACCCCCTAGGCTTCGACCCATGACCCTCACCGGCGAGGACCCCTCCGTACTCGGCCCCGAGGCCCGGGCCGGGGCCCTGGACTCCATTGCCCACGCCCCCCTCGATCTGATCGTGATCGGTGGTGGCGTGACCGGGGCCGGAACGGCACTCGACGCCTCACTGCGGGGCCTGGACGTGGCCCTCTTCGAACAACGGGACCTGGCCTCGGGCACCTCGAGCCGTTCCTCCAAGCTGATCCACGGGGGGCTCCGGTACCTCGAGCAGCTCGATCTGAAGCTGGTGTTCGAGGCCCTCCAGGAGAGGGGACTGTTCCTCCAGAGACTGTGTCCCCACCTGGTGCGGCCGGTGTCTTTCGTCTACCCCCTCCGCCACCGATTCTGGGAACGTCCCTACGTGGGAGCCGGGGTCTTCCTGTACGACCTGTTCGCCAGCCGGGGGGACAACCCGCTGCCCCGCCACCGCCATCTCGGTCGCCGGGCGGCCCTGGAACTGGTGCCCGCCCTGGATCCCGACTCCCTGGTGGGGGCCATCCGCTACTGGGACGCCCAGGTGGACGACGCCCGTCACACCCTGGCCGTGGCCCGGACCGCCGCCGGGCTCGGGGCCCGGATCCTGACCCGTACCCAGGTCATCGGCCTGCTCCGGGACGGTGAACGGGTTCGGGGCGTGGAGATCGAATGCCTCGAGACCGGGCGCCGAATCGAGGTGGAGGCGGCCGTCGTGGTGAGTGCCGCCGGAGTCTGGACCGACGAGATCGAGGACATGGCCGGCCACCGGCCCATAACGGTGAGGGCATCCAAGGGGGTTCACATCGTCGTACCCCGTTCCGCCATCGAGATGGACGAGCCCGACACCGGGCTGATAGTCCGCACCGAGAAGAGCATTCTGCTGGTCATTCCCTGGGAGGATGACCACTGGATCATAGGAACCACCGACACCCCGTGGGACGAGAGCGTCGATCATCCCGCCGCCACCCGTTCCGACATCGACTATCTCCTGGACCGGGTCAATCAGATCCTGAGGCGTCCGGTGCGCCACGAGGACATCGTCGGCGTCTACGTGGGTGTGCGCCCCCTGGTCGAGACCGAGGACACCGACACCACCGATGTGAGCCGTGAGCACGTGATCGCCCGACCGCGGCCGGGGCTGGTGACCGTCGCCGGGGGCAAGTACACGACCTACCGGGTCATGGCCGCCGACGCCGTGGACGCCGCCGCCGAGGTGATCGGGCGGGAGCTTCCCCCGTCCTCCACCGAGGACTTCCCCCTGATCGGGGCCGACGGCTATGAGTCGCTGTGGACATCGAGGGCCGAGCTGGCCCGGGAACACGGTCTCCCCACCGCCACCATCGAACATCTCCTGAGCCGCCACGGCGACCGGATCGGGGAGGTGCTCGCCGGGACCGCGGTTCGTCCCGAACTGCTGAAACCGATCACCGGTGGTGCTCCGTATCTCAGGGCCGAGGTGGTCCACGCCGTGACCCATGAGGGTGCCCTGCACCTGGAGGACGTTCTCACCCGCCGAACCCGGCTCTCGATCGAGACCCCCGACCGCGGTCTCGGTGCCGCTCCGGAGGTGGCCGGACTCATGGCCCGGGAACTGGGCTGGGACTCCGTGACCACCGAGGCCGAGCTGGGCGCCTACCGCGAGAGGGTGGCGGCGGAGAGGGCCAGTCAGGAGGTGGTGGACGACTCGACCGCCGCCCAGGTTCGCAACCTCGCCCCTGACGTGCGCCCCGTCCGCTGATCGGGCCGCCCCAACAACCCAGGGCCCCTCCCAACCTCGCCCCCGACGTGCGCCCCGTCCGCTGATCGGGCCGCCCCACCAACCCAGAGCCCCTCCCGACCTCGCCTCAGGCGAGTAGATGCTTCTGGATCTTGCCCAGGGCGTTGCGGGGGAGTTGGTCAATGGACCG
>JALSTE010000249.1 GCA_026983855.1 Acidimicrobiia bacterium | reverse complement strand
CCCTGGGGTCGGAAGATCACCACCAACATGATCAGCAGACCCAGGAGCATTCCCTGGAGGGCGAAGATCCGATTGGAGGAGACCAGACTCTCGGGTATCCAGCCGAACAACGGGGAGGCGGCGATGTTGGGCAGGAACCTGACCAGGGAGAAGATCGCCTGGAGCAGCATCGCCCCCAGCACGGGCCCGAAGATCGTCCCCGCCCCACCCATGATCATGGCGATCCAGATTCGGAAGGTGAAGATGGGCAACCAGGTGTCGGGATCGATGAAGTTGTTGTTCAGGGCGAAGGCGACTCCGGCGAAGGCCCCGATGAAACCCCCCACGGCAAAGGCCTGGAGCTTCAGCAGGAAGGTGGGCTTGCCCAGGGCCGCGGCGATGTCCTCATCCTCGCGAATGGCCCTCAGGGCCCGGCCCCAGGGTGAACGCCGCAGGGTCCAGGTCATGTAGAGGATGATGGTTATGACCACGGCGTTGAAGATGAAGAGCTGCCAGGCGTGGGAGTTCACGAAGGGAAGCGTGGTGTCGAGGAACTTGTTGAAGCCCGATGAGAAGTTCTGGACGCCGAAGACCCCACCGGTACCGATCGTCTTGCCCGAACCGGTCAGGGGGTCCACCCGGAAACTACCGGAGTTCTTGATGATCACCCGACCCATCTCGGCCATGGCGATGGTGACGATGGCCAGGTAGTCGGTTCGGAGCCTCAGGCTGAAGGCCCCGACCACCAGACCCAGGACCGACGCCACGACGGCGCCGATCAGCATGGCCAGGAAGATGTTCATGCCCCGGCCGCTCACCAGCAGCGCCGTGGTGTAGGCCCCCACCATCAGGAACATCACGTGCCCGAAGTTCAGCAGCCCCGCGAATCCATAGTGGACGTTGAGGCCCAGGGCCCCGATGGCGAACATCGATCCCAGAACCGCCACGCTGACCACGTACTCGCCGTAGGCCCCGGGGAGAACGTTGTAGAGGATCACCAGACCCAGCAGGAGCATGGGCCAGTGGACGATCCAACGGTCGTCCACCTCGGGCAGGAGATGAGCCAGCGGACCGCGCCCCGCGGGTCTCGGGGCGGCCGCGGTCACGTCGGGAGTGGGACTCTCCGAGCCGGTCATATCCGCTCCTTGGTGCCCAACAGACCCTGGGGTCGAACGAGGAGAATGGCGATGAGGATCACGAAACCGACGACCTCCTGGTACTCAGTGGACACGAAGGGCAGAACCGGGGCCACCTCCTGGGAGATTCCCACCACGAGACCCCCCAGCAGGGGCCCGTAGGCCGTACCCAGGCCTCCCACGATCACCGCGGCGAAGATCGGAAGGATGAATCTGATTCCCAGGATCGGTGTGACCACGTTGAACTGCAGGGAGGCGGCCACACCCCCGTAGGCGGCCAGACCACCGGCGATGATCCATATGTAGAGGATCACCCGGTTCACGTCGATGCCCGATATCGCCGCCAGTGAGGCGCTGTCGGCCGCCGCCCTGACCGCCTTGCCCAGTTTGGTGAGGGTGAGCAGCAGTGCGATTCCCACTACGAGGGCCACCGAGGTGACGATGAGGATGTACTCCGTGGGGGTGAGCTGCACCTTGTCCCAACCGAACAGGGGGGTGCGATGCTCCCTGGGGATGTCGTAGGTGGAGGAATCCCCCCTCGAGATGAACTGCACCAGGTACTGCAGGAGCAACCCGAACCCGGCGGAGAGAATGAGCAGGGTCGGCCCCGTGATCCCCTTCTCCCTCATCGGTTTCCACAGAACTATGTCGCTGCCGACACCCAGCACGGCACCCACGATCACCGCGGGGATCACCGACAACCAGATGTTCCAACCCAGGGCGCTGTTGAAGAGCAGGCCCAGATACGCCCCGATGAGAAGGAACTGGGCGTGGGCGAAGTTCACCAGCTTCAGCACCCCGAAGACGAGTGAAAGGCCGAGGCTGGCCACGGCCAGGATCGAACCGGTCAACAGTCCCGCCGCGGTCCGGTTGGCCAGGCTGCCCACCAGTTCAGGGACCCACTGACCGCCATAGGCGGTGAGCAGTCCGGCCGTACCCAGGGTGAATCCCAGGGCCGACAACCCGGCGAAGACCCGTCCGGCCCGGGGGGCGGTGTCGGGTGACCTCTGGAGGACCACGGTCGTGAGGGTCGGAACCAGGAAGAGGATCGAGCCGACGCTCATACCCCACACCGTGGCCCATCCACTGGTTATGGGATTGCGGTTTCCCGCCTCCTTCTTCAGGGCCGCGACCTCGAACGCCGAGCGGATCTGGTCGAAACCGACGAAGGTGAGTGCCAGCAGGGCCATGGCCGCCAGGGCCACGTACATCGCCGCCCGGGCCCCGGCGTCCCGGTCGTCCCGCGTGGACCAGAACCAGTCGCGGATTCCCACCCAGATCAGGGCCGAGCCCACCACCACCGACAACACCGCCACCACGTAGGTGGGAGCTCCCCCACCGTTCCAGTCGTCGGCGAAGGCCAGGGTGATCACCAGCATCACCCCCGCCAGGACCATCAGGGTCGCCGACAACGACTTGATCAGGAACAGGTCCGACAGGATCGTGTCGGCCTCGTCGACGTTCCCCCCGGGAACCTCTACCTCTGCAACGGCGGCGCTCACGGCCGCCAACCCTAGTGTGCCTCCCGCCACATGTGGACATGCAGGGTTTTCCGCCTCCTCCCGTCCCTGCACCCAGGGGCCCAGGGCCACCCGGAATCACGATCGGGGCAACACCCCACCCAGGAGCAGGCCCACCCCGGCCACGGGATCAACCCCCATCACAATCGGGGCAACACCCCACCCAGGAGCAGGCCCACCCCGGCCACGGGATCAGTACCGAATGGCGGGCCGAAGGAGAGGTGGGAGACCCCGCCGGCCAGGAGTTCCGAACAGCGGTCGGCGACCCGGGCCGGTTCACCGACCACGGCCAGAGCCTCCATGGCCGGGGTCAGCAGATCCCCCAGTTCCCGGCGCCCCTCACGCCACGCCCGTTCCACAGGCGCGAAGTCATCCGGTTTCAGTCCCACCCGGTCGAGGAGGTCCGGGCTCATCTCCCGCCCGTACAGGGCCAACTTGGGAGCCAGGGCCTCCCGGGCCCGAGAGTGGTCCCGGTCCACCGAGACCCACACGCAGAGGGGAATGTCGGGTTCACCGTCACGGCCCGCGGCCGAGGTCCCCGCTCCCACCTGCCGAACGATG
>JALSTE010000248.1 GCA_026983855.1 Acidimicrobiia bacterium | reverse complement strand
GTCGGACCAGTCCCGGAACTCAGCCCACCAGCGGGGGTGCAGCACCAGGCCGTGGAACCAGGCCACGCTCACCGCGAAGGCGTCGCTTCCGTCCAGCAGGGTTTCGAATGGCAGGTGACGGATCCCATGGAACCACAGCGAATTGAGCGAGACTCCACCCACCAGGGGCGAACCGCCGTAGGCACCCAGGGCCGCGGCGGCCCAGAGGGCGAATCCCGGGCCCACCACCAGGTCGTCCTCCAGGAGGACCACCGGCCCCACCTCCGAGGTCATCGAACCGGCCCCGATGAAGTGACCCACCAGCCCCAGCGGCTCCTCGGCGATCCGAACCTCGACCGGTCCGGGCCAGGATCCGAAGCCCCGGGCCACCGCCGACACCTCCTCCAGATTGACGCCACCGGGATCGATGGAGATGACCAGTGGCGTCCGCGGCCCGCACTCCGCCCGGGCCAGGCTGTCCAGCAGCCGCCGCAGGGACCGGGGCCGATCATGGGCCAACACGACCACGGTCAGGTCGGGATCAACCACCGGCCACCTCCGCCCCACGACGGTCAACGGACCACCACAGCCCGCCCACCAGCCAGAACAGACCCCCCGTGGCGGTGAACGGGAGGATCCACTCGACCAGGGACCACCCCGTCAGGACCACCGCCGCGGCGACGATCCACACGTGCCGTGACGCCACCTCCCGACGCAGAGCGGCGACCACCATCGATGCCACGGTGGACAGAACCAGGAGGGGTAGGAGGAGTCCACCGGGAACCCCCCAGTCGGCCAGGGACTCCAGCACCAGGTCGTGGGCGTGGGCGACCCTCTGATGGCCGGGCCCCATCCGCACCGACGCCACCGCTCCGAAGTTACCGGTACCCACCCCCCTGAGAGGCCGCGAGGCCCACACCGCAAGCGCCTCCCGCCAGATTCGGGGCCGGGAGACCTCCGCCCTGCGCCGCGGGGTCGGAACCGCCGCTCCTCCTCCGGGTGGTACCCGATCGGCATCGACCCTCACCGCGGTGACGAACCGGGAACCGGTGGACTCGGCGAACCACACCTCGCGATCAACGACCAGATCCCACACCGCCGCGTAGTCACCCGCCGCCACCGGGGCGACCAGCGGCACACTCACGTCGACGGTCGCCCCGGGCGGGATGGGTACGGGCAGGGGGTGGGTCTCCGTGGCGAACTCCTCGCCCCCGTCGGGGCTCTGCCACCTGATCCCGAGTTGGACACTGGGATCGCCACCCGTCGCCCACCGGTCCGCCCCACGGTTGGTGATCGAGACTCGGGCCGTCACCGGCGCCCCATCCATCACCAGCTCGTCGGGCACCCCGATCGAAACCGCGTACAACCCGTCGTTCCCAGGGTGGAGGATCCGGGTACGCCAGTGAGGATCGACCACCACCATCATCAGGGTCACCAGGGTGAACACTCCGGTCATCACCCACCACCGCTCCGCCGGCGCGATCCGGGCGGCGACCACCAGGGCCACCACGGGCAGAATCAACACCGGGCGGCTGTAGGTGAGAGCCGCGGCCACCGTCACCACCGCCACGGCCATCGCCACCACGGCCGGGAGACGAATCCGCGACCGGGTGCCCGCGCCGAAACCGGGCGCCGGGACCGACGACGCCGCACCTCTCCACCGCCCACCCCGGGATCGGGTGCCCGACGCCGGGACCGCGGCCACCACGGCGGAAAGCCCGGCGGCGAGGAAGACGGCGGCGATGTTGGCGTGGGGGAACGGTCGGGTCAGTCTCGGGTCCGTGCCGAGCCGGGTCGGAGCGCCCCTCAGCCACGATGTCAGCAGTACCTCACCCCCCGAGGCCATCGCCCACAGACCCACCAGGGCCGCCACCACCACCGTCAGGGCGAGGACCCTGGTGAGTATGACGGTCTCCCGGGGCCCCCGAACCGTACCGGCCACCACCACCGCCAGGGCCAACCCCAGACCGATCGGAAAGCCCGCCGCCAGTGCCGCCTCGCCCCGTCCACCGCTCCACAGAGGCGACACCAGGAGAAGAATGGCGAGGAGCGGGGCCGCCACCCGGATCAGTCGCGGGACCCGGGGAAGGTCGGGCACGGGGCCCCACGATCGGGACCGCGCCCGCCCCGCCAGATAGGAGGCGACCACCACCAGGCCCAGCACCTGGCTGGTCCTGAGATCCACCGGACCGGGGGAGAACCAGACGAAGTCGGGTTCGAAGGGGAGCATCGCCACCCACAGCGCCAGCAACCCCAGGGTCACCGGTCCCACCCGAGCGGCCGTTCCAGCCAGATCGACCGGGCCGGCCGGCTCATCCCACCCCCTCTGATGGGCACCCTTGGCCCCGAACGCCGACGCCCGTGACTCCGCCGGAGCCGTTCCCAACGAGGTCACCGGCACACACCCACGAACCAGACCACAGCAATCACCGGCACACACCCACGAACCCGACCACAGCAATCACCGGCACACACCCACGAACCCGACCACAGCAATCACCGGCTCACACCCAGGGACCCGACCGGGCCACTCCTCACGACGGCCAGCGCCGCCACCGTCATGGCCAGTTCGCTCCCGGCCAGGAGCCAGAGCCCGCCGGCAATCCCGAACCCCGACAGGACCGGTCGCCCCGCGGCCAGGACGGCCGCCGCCACCACCACCGTCGACCACCACACCGCCCCGGCCCGGTCCGTGCCGAACAACCTGAGGGTGACCGGCATCCGCCACACCAGGGGCACCACCGCCAGACCGGCGGGAAGGAGCCACCGGGCCTCGGGCCCGAATCCGTACATGCGACCCGCGACGGCGACCATGAAGGCCAGGAGGACCAGTACCGGGGGCGCCACGAGAAGTAGCTGGGACCGGGCGAACACCAGCACCGAAGGGGTCCGCAGTCGGTGGAGGGCCGGGGCGTGGGGCCGGTGCAGTAGGGCGACCGCGGACCGGGCCACCTGAATCAGGTTGGCCAGGACGCTGAACACGGCCAGGGAGGCGGGCCCCAGGGTCGCGGCCGCCATCACCACCGCCCCCCGACTCTGGCCGTACCCGGCCAGGGAGGCCCCGGCCAGGGGCGAGTCCCCCCGCAGACGCCCGAGGCCCGAGGCACCGACCTCACGCCGACGGCGCCGACCGACCACCTCCGGAGCGCCGTCGCCCCGCTCCCCGATGGGACGGGTGACCCACCACAACGTCACCACCCGGACCACGGCCGCCGCGG
>JALSTE010000247.1 GCA_026983855.1 Acidimicrobiia bacterium | reverse complement strand
CGCTCTACAACGCCGTGGTCTACATCGATGACCAGGGAGGGATCGCCGGTCGGCACCGGAAACTCGTGCCGACGGCGGCCGAGCGTCTCGTGTGGGCCAACGGCCAGGGCCCGGTGCTGACCGTGGTCGACATCGGGGGTGTGAAGGTCGGCTCCCTGATCTGCTGGGAGAACTACATGCCCCTGGCCCGGGCCGCCCTCTACGAGAGGGGTGTCGACGTCCTGCTCTCACCCACCTGGGACAACAGCGAGGAGTGGGTTCCCACCCTGCGTCACATCGCCAAGGAGGGCCGGATCTTCGTGGTGGGGGTCACCGCCTTCCTGTCCGGGTCGGATGTCCCGCGGGACCTACCCGGTGCCGACGAGATCTACGGCGGGGCCGAGGATCTCCTGTCCCGGGGCAACACCACCATCGTGGCCCCCGGGGGGGAGATCCTGGCCGGCCCCCTGATCGGGAAGGCGGGGACGATTGCCGTCACCGCCGATCTGGATCGGATAGCGGCGGGGCGCCGGGCCTTCGACCCGGTCGGACACTACGCCCGTCCCGACGTTCTGCGCCTCGAGGTGCGGACCGACCCACCGGCCTGAGGGCTCCGAGCACCCACCGGACTCCGAACGGGGCCGGGGCATCCATGGCCCCTCGCGCGATGACCCGGTGGAGATCACCGGACTCCTCACAGGCCCGGGGCGCCCAGGACCACGGCCCAGATCCAACCAACGACGAGGGAAGCCCCCACCAGGGCCAGGGAGATCGTGGCCTCCCGCCCGACCAGGAATCGGACCACCCGCCTCCACTCGATGGCGGCCGGGACCCGGGCCGCCCAGCTCCGGAGTGCGCCCGTCGCCGACCGCAGGGTGGCGGGACGCAGGCGGGCCCCGAACGAGTTCGACAGGACCATGCTCACCGATGTGATCATGGCCACCATCGCCCACACCGGACCCACGACCCCCGTGACCGCCAGGGGAACACCCACGCCGTTGAAGGCGAAGGCGATGGCCAGGTTCTGTTTCGTCTTCCGGTAGCTGTCCGTGGCGATCTCGCGGGCATCGGCGACACTCGTGAGCCGCCCCGAGATCAGCACTATGTCGCTGGACTCGATGGCGATGTCGGTTCCCGCACCCATGGCCATGCCGATATCGGCCTGGGTGAGGGCGGGAGCGTCGTTGATGCCGTCCCCCACCATCAGTACCCGGTGGCCCGCGTTCTGGAGCTCGCGCACCGCCTCGGCCTTCTGCCCGGGCAGCAGTCCGGCCCGGACATCGCTGATCCCCACCTGGTTCGCCACCGCGGCGGCGGTGTGGCGGTTGTCTCCGGTGACCATTACCGGCTCGATCCCGACCCGGCGAAGTCGGTCCACCCCCTCACGGGCGTCGGTCTTGACCTCGTCGGCTATCCCCACCAGACCCAGGACCTCACCCTCGGCCGCCACCCCGATGACCGTCTGAGCCAGGTCCTGCATCTCCCTCAACACCGTTTCCACCGGGGACAGGTCCACTCCGAGTTCCCCCAACCACTCCGGTTTGCCCACCGCCAGGGGCCGGCCGTCGACGGTCGCCGCCACGCCCCTGGAGGTGTGGGAGGTGAACTCCTCGGCCTCGGCCACGTCCAGACCCCGGTCGAAGGCCTCGGTCACCACCGCCCGGCCGAGGGGATGCTCCGAGGAGAGTTCCGCCGCCGCCGCCAGGGCCAGGAGATCGTCCTCTCCGATCCCGCCCTCTCCCCGGGTGGCAATACGCACCACGGAGGGCTTTCCGACCGTGATGGTGCCGGTCTTGTCCAGCAACGCCGTGTCCACCTCGCCGAACACCTGGAAGGCCTCACCGGACCTCATGAGGATCCCCTTGTCGGCGGCGATGCCCCCACCCCTGATCATCGCCAGGGGGGTGGCCATCCCCAGGGCGCACGGGTATCCCATCACCAGCACCGCCAGGGCGGCGAACACCGCAGTGGAGACGTCGGACCCACCCCCGGTGAGGGCGGGGCCAACGGTCCACAGACCGAAGGCGAACAGGGCCGCCACCAGCACGGCGGGCACGTAGAACCTGAGCACCCGGTCGAGGAGCTGGATGATCCCGGGCTTGAGGGCCCGGGCCTGCTCGATGCTGCGGGCCACCTGGGCCAGGAACGAGTCCTCCCCCGTCCTCGTCACCTCGAACACCACGGTTCCGGTCTGGTTCACCGACCCCCCGATCACCTCACCCCCCTCGGACTTCTCCGCCGGCATGGGTTCACCGGTGACCATCGACTCGTCCACGGTGGACCGACCCGAGACCACGCACCCGTCGACTGGCACCCTCTCCCCGGGCCTGACCCTCACCCGGTCCCCAACGACCACCTCGGCCACGGGCACCTCCACCTCGGTCCCGTCCCTGAGGACGTGGGCGCTGTCGGGCTGGAGATCCAACAACCTCTGAACGGCCTGGGACGAGCGGGTTCGCACCACGGCCGAGGCGTATCCCGACAGCAGGTGGTAGGTGCTGATGAACACGGCGACGGCGAGGAAGTCGCCGGGCGGGAACGTACCCGGGGCCAGGAACAGACCCAGCAGTCCTCCGATGAGACCGCCGAACGCACCCGCCTCCAGGAGGACGTGCTGGTTCAGGATGCCCCGGCGGACCGACGCCCAGGCCATGTCCAGGATCGTGCCGGCCGCCACGGACATCGTGGCCAGGGCCAGGCCCAGGATCAGCCAGGGACCGTAGAGAAGGTCCGTTCCCCCCACGGTGAGGGTGAGGGGCCGACCGAACCACCGGAACGACATCAGGATCAAGGTGACCACCGTGAACCCGGCCCCGGCCAGGAAGCGGTTGCGTTCCTCCCGCAGTTCGGCCTCGTCCTCCTCGTACCCCCGCACCTTGCGGGGATCACGGACCACGTAACCGATGTCCCGCAGGGTCCTGACGATCCGTGGCGGGTCGATCAGCTCGGGGTCGTACTCGACCAGACCCTCCGAATGGGCCAGGGAGACCGACACGTCCTCCACCCCGTCATGGCGGGACAGGGCCTTCTCGATGGTGGAGACGCAGAACGAGCAGTGCATCCCACCCAGCTTCACCTGAAGGTGGGCGTGACCCCGGTCGTCGAGGCGCGGAGCCTCCTCCAACCAGACGTCACCGGGCGGATCGTTCCCCCGATCCCCTCCCGGGGTTCCCCCGGCCGGTTCGTCCCGATGGCCGGTCAAACCGAGCCGGGTCATG
>JALSTE010000246.1 GCA_026983855.1 Acidimicrobiia bacterium | reverse complement strand
ACGGAGAGCCATGAACTGCCCGCTGTGTGAGAATCCCTCCCTGGTCGAGGTGGTGGGCATGGACTCCGTCCCGGTGTTCTGCAACGTCCTGTACGGGACGGCGACCGAGGCCCGGGCGGCCACCCGGGGGAGCATCGACCTGAGGTTCTGCCCCTCGTGTGGGCTGTTGGTCAATACCGCCTTCGACGAGAGCCTTTTGGACTACTCCCCCGAGTACGACAACTCACTGCACTTCTCCCCCCGGTTCCGCGAGTTCGTGGGCGAGTTGGTCCGTCATCTCGTCGAGGATCGGGGTGTCAGCGGCGGCACCGTGATCGAGATCGGCAGTGGCAGCGGGGACTTCCTGTCCCTGCTCTGTGAGGCCGGGGACAACGTCGGTATCGGCTACGACCCCAGCCATGACCCCCACCGGGCCCCTCCGGTGGCCAGCGATCGGGTGACGGTGGTGTCCGAGCCCTATCCGGTGGATCGCCCCGTCGAGGCCCTGCTGGTCTGCAGCCAGCACGTGCTGGAACACCTTCACCAGCCCTCGGCCCTGGACGTGCTGAGGGGTGTCAGGTCGTCACTGACCCCCGGGGACGGCACCCTGCAGTACCACGAGGTACCCGACGCCACCTACATGGTGGAGACCGGTGCCATCTGGGACCTGATCTACGAGCACGTCTCCTATTTCGCCGAACCGACCCTGAGGGCCCTGCTGGGGGAGGCGGGGTTCGAGGTGATCGACTCGGGTCGCAGTTTCGGGAACCAGTACCTCTGGGTGGAGGCGGTGACCGCGACCGGGGAAGGACGTTCGGGTGGTTTCGATTCGGTGGAGCTGGGCCGGCTCCCCGGACTGGTGGAGCGGTTCGGCCGTCTGCACCGAACCACCATGGAGCAGTGGGAGCGGCGACTGTCGGTGATGCTCGACGAGGGGGAGGTGGTGGTCTGGGGGGCCGGCTCCAAGGGGGTGTCCTTCCTCAACCAGATGTCCCGGGCGGCGGAGATCGCAAGGTTGGTCGACGTGAACCCCCGTAAGCGGGGTCGCCACGTCCCCGGCACGGGTCAGGTGATCGTGGCCCCGGCCGACCTGGTCGGGTCCCCCCCGGCCCACGTGATCGTCATGAACCCCCTCTACGTCGATGAGGTGGGACAGGCACTGGCCGAACTCGGTGTGGACAGCACCGTCCACTCCATGGGCTGAGGCTCCTCGACGCTATTCCGGTGTGGTGTGATCCGGGCTGGCGAGCTGGTCACGGTCCTCTGGGTCCCGGTCTGATCCCCGATGTGACGCGGGGCGCTGTGGCCCCGGGAGGGGACGGGGGTGGACACTCAGTCCCGGGAGGGAACCGGACCCGCCCCCACGGACAGATCCCCGGCCACCAAACCGGTGGGCTCCCCGCCCGGCTCGGGACCGGCTTCCCCTTCGATCTGGGTGGCGGCGGGCCGTTTCCCCGATTCGAGCCTGGCCGTGGATACGGGCCCGCCCCCGGCCTCCGGTTCGGCCTCGGGCCCCGGCTCCCCGCCGGAGGTCGAGGGGGTATCGGTCTGGCGTTGCAGGGTGGCCAGGGTGCGCCCCCCGAGGGCCCGGAAGAGCCGACCCAGCATGGCCTCGGCGGTCTGCAGCATTATCACCAGATCGAAGGTGACCGACCAGTTCTCGACGTAGTGGAGGTCCAGGCGGCGGTAGGCGGAGAAGTCGGGGTTGTCCCGGGCCTCGACCTGCCACAGGCCGGTGATTCCCGGCCGCACCAGGTTCCGGGAGTGCAGCTCGGGATCGAAATTGGCCACCTCGCTGGGCAGGGCCGGACGGGGACCCACCAGGCTCATGTCGCCCTTGAGCACGTTCCAGAGTTGGGGCAGCTCGTTGATGCTGGTGATGTCGAGGATGCGACCCACCCGGGTGAACCGGGGATCGCGGTCCATCTTGAACAGGGGCCCGCGGCGCTCGTTGGCGGCCGCCTTCAATTCCTCGAGCCGGGCCTCGGCGTCCACCACCATGGTACGGATCTTCACCATCTTGAAGTTCTCGCCGTTGCGGCCCACCCGGTCCTGGGTGAAGAACATCGGCCCGGGGGAGGTGGCCTTCACCATGAGCCCGGTGATGAGGATGACGGGGCCGACCACGATCAGACCGGCGGCCGAGGCCACGATGTCGATGCTGCGCTTGACGGCCAGCTGCCAGCGGCTCAGGGCGAGCTGCTCGAGATAGATCATGGGCTCGTGGGCCAGGGGCTGGGCCCGGAGCCGCCGGCTGGCGATGCCATGGAGGCCGCTGGTGAGCTGGATGTGGGTACCGGTGGTGAGGAGCTCCCGTACCACCCGGTTCAGGTGGGGGCTGCTCAGGGAGCTGGTGGCGATGAGCACGCCGGAGACCGTGTGCTCCGTCACGAACTCGGCGGCGTCCTCATAGGGCCCGGCGTACAGGTGGCCCAGGCCGTTGGCCTCGGCCTGGCGGGGGTCGCCGAACACCGCGGCCACCTCGAGTCCGATCTCCACGTGGGAACGGAGCAGGTCGTGGAGTCCGGCGGCCTCGTCGTTGGTCCCCACCAGGACCACTGACCTCCGGTACTCGCCCTGGGTCCGGCGGGCCGTCAGCCAGGCCCGGTAGGCGCTGCGGCCGATCACCAGGAAGACGAGCATCAGCAGCCCGCCGACGAAGGCCTCCCAGGCGAAGATGTTCTGATCGAAGATCTCGGCCCCCAGACCGGCGGCCAGGGCGGTGAGGACCGAGGTCCGGAACAGCCGGGTCATCTCCACGGCCCTGATGTTCGATACCCGGGCCAGGTACAGATCCTGGGTGGCCAGGAAGAACAGGCCGATGAGCACCAGCAGCACGGTGTCGAGCACCCCCGAACTGCTCGAGCGGGTGCTGATGGGTGCCTGCTGGAAGAAGACCAGGGCCATGGCCCAGGCCAGGAATATGGCCTCGGTGTCGATGAAGACCAGGACGGCCCGCAACCACAGGGACCCCGGCGGTCGCTTCTTCCCCCCGAGGGCCCCTGGCCGGAACGACATCATCGGCTCAACGCTAGTCGCTGCCTCGCTCTCATTGTTTCGGGTGGGGGGCTGGGAGGACATGTTGATCCGTGGTCGGGCGGTCGCCGGGGAGGGAGGATCCGGCCAACTCCCATCGGCAGCGGGGATCGGGTCCCAAGGTTCCGCAGTCGGGGGCTGTCCGGCCCGGTCCGGGGGGCGGGGGTTGGGGGATCGGGTCCCG
>JALSTE010000245.1 GCA_026983855.1 Acidimicrobiia bacterium | reverse complement strand
ATCCAGGTGACCGTGCGGAACGGTTCCACGTTCACCCGGGGGAGGTGATCCCCCAACTCGTTGGGCTCGTCGCCGATGGTGTTCACCAGTTCCGAACCGGTGGGTCCCCAGAAGTTGTTACCCCAGCACTTGAGGTCACCGCGGTTCAACAGGGCGCAGGTGTGGGCCACACCCACGGCGATCTGGGTGACGGTGCGTCCCCGTCCCAGGTCGATCGGCGGGAGGTTGTCGCCCATCTCGCCCGGTCCGTCCCCCAGGTCGGCGGTAGACCCCTGACCCAGACGTCCGCTCTGGCCCGAACCCCAGCACTTCATCTGACCGTGATCGAGGATGGCGCAGGTGTCGAACTCACTGGCGGCGACGGCGACCGCGGTTCGGCCGGCGCCCAGGTCGACGGGTGGGAGGTTGTCGCCCATTTCCCCGGGGTTGTCGCCGCGGTCGGTGGTGTCGCCCAGTCCGAGCTGCCCGGCGGAGTTCTCGCCCCAGCACTTCAGGTCGCCGTTGTCGAGGACCGCGCAGGTGTGCTGCGTTCCGGCGGCGACGGCGACCGCGGTTCGGCCGGCGCCCAGGTCGACGGGTGGGAGGTTGTCGCCCATTTCCCCGGGGTTGTCGCCGCGGTCGGTGGTGTCGCCCAGTCCGAGCTGCCCTGCGAAGTTCTCGCCCCAGCACTTGAGGTCGCCGTTGTCGAGGATGGCGCACGTGTGGTACTCACCCGCGGCGACGGCGACCGCGGTTCGGCCGGCGCCCAGGTCGACGGGTGGGAGGTTGTCGCCCATTTCCCCGGGGTTGTCGCCGCGGTCGGTGGTGTCGCCCAGTCCCAGCTGCCCGGCGGAGTTCTCGCCCCAGCACTTCAGGTCGCCGTTGTCGAGGATGGCGCACGTGTGGTACTCGCCCGCGGCGACGGCGACCGCGGTTCGGCCGGTGCCCAGGTCGACGGGTGGGGGGTTATCGCTCCGGACGGTGGTGTCGCCGAGCCCGAGCGCCCCCGAGAAGTTTCTGCCGACGCACTTGAGTTCGCCGTTGTCGAGAATGGCGCAGAGGTGGGATCCGCCGGTGGCCATGGTCACGGCGGTCCGTCCGGAACCGAGATCCAGTGGTGGTCGGTTTTCCAGGGGTATTTTGGGCCCCGGGAAACCGAGGCCCCCGATCGGGGCGTCCCCCCAGCACCAGATCTGCCCCTTGGGGATGAGCAGGCAACTGAACGCGTCCCCGGCGGACACCTGGCGGGCGACCTCCCCGCCCGTCGACCCCGAGGCGCTGCTGTCCCCCGTCGCCGCCCCGGCCCCGGTGGGGGATCCGGGGCCTCCCAGGAGGCCGACCAGCAGGGTGGTCACCATCATCAGGGCCAGTCGGGATTTCACATCTCGTCCTTCCGCGTGGAGTACGTCCTCGCCGGGGTCCTGGAATCGCCGTTCGGTCCCCGGGGGTCGGCGTCCGACCCGTCGGGACCGCTCACACCGAAAGCCACCGCACCTGAGCCCAACGCACCGGACCTTTCCCGGCTCTCACCGGCCACCCGCCACTCGTTGGTCATCGGAGGGTACCGACACTCCCGGCCCGAATCCAGCATCGGTGGCACCACGCCCGATCATCGGGGGTCCGGGGCGGCGAGGATTGGCCGCTGTGAACTGAGACGGGAACTGGGTCGATCACCGGGGGTCCGGGGCGATGAGGGGGCGGGGGCCGCCCCGCTGACTTAGCCTGTGGTCATGTCCGAGTACCGTTCCCGCACCACCACCCATGGCCGCAACATGGCCGGAGCCCGCGCCCTGTGGCGGGCCACCGGCATGACCGACGACGACTTCGACAAGCCGATCATCGCCGTGGCGAACTCCTTCACCCAGTTCGTGCCCGGGCACGTGCACCTCAAGGATCTGGGTCAGCTCGTGTGCCGGGAGATAGAGGCCGCCGGGGGGGTGGCCAAGGAGTTCAACACCATCGCCATCGACGACGGCATCGCCATGGGTCACGGGGGGATGCTCTACAGCCTGCCCAGCCGGGAGCTGATCGCCGACTCGGTGGAGTACATGGTCAACGCCCACTGCGCCGACGCCATCGTCTGCATCTCCAACTGCGACAAGATCACCCCGGGGATGATCAACGCCTCGCTCCGGCTCAACATCCCGGTGATCTTCGTATCGGGGGGGCCCATGGAGGCCGGTAAGACCCGCCTGGCCGGTAACGAGGTCAAGGTGGACCTGATCTCGGCCATGATGACCGCCGGTGACGCCGGGGTCTCCGATGAGGACGTGGCCGCGGTGGAGCGTTCGGCCTGTCCCACGTGCGGTTCCTGCTCGGGCATGTTCACCGCCAATTCCATGAACTGCCTGACCGAGGCCCTGGGGCTGTCACTGCCGGGGAACGGCAGCCTCCTGGCCACCCACGCCGACCGCCGGGAGCTCTTCGTGGAGGCGGCCCGGCGTATCGTGGATCTGGCCCGCCGCTGGTACGAAAAGGGCGACGAGTCGGCCCTGCCCCGCACCATCGCCTCCCGGACCGCCTTCGAGAACGCCATGGCCGTGGACATCGCCATGGGCGGTTCCACCAACACCGTCCTGCACATCCTGGCCGCGGCCCAGGAGGCGGAGATGGACTTCACCATGGCCGACATCGACGCCATCAGCCGTCGGGTGCCCAACATCTGCAAGGTGGCCCCCTCCTCTCCCGACTACCACCTCGAGGACGTTCACCGGGCCGGGGGGATCATGGCCATCCTGGGTGAGCTGGACCGGGCCGGTCTGATCGACACCTCGGTGCCCACCGTTCACTCACCCACCCTGGCGGCGGCCCTCGACCAATGGGATGTCACCAGGCCCAGCGCCACCGACGCCGCCCGCAACATGTACCTGGCCGGACCGGCGGGGATCCCCACCCAGGAGGCGTTCAGCCAGGACACCAGGTGGCCGTCCCTCGACCTGGACCGGGAGGCGGGGTGCATCAGGTCGATCGACCACGCCTACACCAGCGAGGGTGGCCTGGCCGTGCTCCACGGGAACATCGCCCTCGACGGGTGCATCGTCAAGACCGCCGGGGTGGACGAATCCATCTTCACCTTCTCGGGCCCGGCCCGGGTGTTCGAGAGCCAGGAGGACGCCATGGCCGGGGTTCTGGATCCCGACCAGGTGAACGCCGGCGACGTGGTCATAGTGCGCTACGAGGGACCCAAGGGCGGCCCGGGTATGCAGGAGATGCTCTACCCC
>JALSTE010000244.1 GCA_026983855.1 Acidimicrobiia bacterium | reverse complement strand
CGCCGCCGCCTCGGCCCTCTACGGCCCCCTGCACGGCGGGGCCAACGAGAAGGTGATCAGGATGCTCCACGAGATCGGGGACGTGAAGAACGTGGCCTCCTACGTGGAGAAGGTGAAGAAGGGGGAACTCAAGCTCCAGGGCTTCGGCCACCGGGTGTACAAGAACTACGACCCCCGGGCCCGGATCATCAAGAAGACCGCCGACGAGGTGTTCGCGGTGACCGGCACCAACCCCCTCCTGGAGATCGCCCTCAAGCTCGAGGAGGTGGCCCTCAACGACGACTACTTCATCGAGAGGAAGCTCTACCCCAACGTCGACTTCTACTCGGGGCTGATCTATGAGGCCATGGGCTTCCCCATGGACATGTTCACCGTTCTGTTCGCCATCGGTCGCACCCCCGGATGGCTGGCCCACTGGCTGGAGCTGGTCCAGGATCCCGAGCAGAAGATCTACCGTCCCCGCCAGGCCTACATCGGTCCCGACAAGCGGGACTACGTACCCATCGACCAGCGCTGAGGGCGCCCGGGCCTCACCCTCACGGCGGGGGTGGACACGTACCCATCGACCAGCGCTGAGGGCGCCCGGGCCTCAGGACACGTCGAGGAGGATCTTTCCCACGTTGGCGTTACCGGCCATGTGGGTGTGGGCGGCCCTGATCTCATCGAGGCCGAACCGCGAGTCGATCACCGGCCTCAGGTCCCCGGTCTCGAACAGGGGCAGGACCTCCGATATCACCCTCTGGGTGATCGCGGCCTTCTGCTCGAGGGGCCGGGCCCTCAGGGTGGTGCCGATGAGGGCCACCCGACGGGCCAGGAACAGGCCCAGGGGCACCTCGCAGGTGGCCCGGCCCATGATTCCCACCTGGATCACCCTCCCCTGGATCCGGCAGCTCTTCAGGTTGTCGACCAGGTACTCGCCACCGATCACGTCGAGCACCACGTCGACGCCGTCTCCCGAGGTCCACTCCGACACCGCCTCGGCGAAGCTCTCCCGGGTGTAGTCGACGACCAGGTCGGCACCGAGCTCACGGCAGGCCGCCGTCTTGGGTCCCGAGCAGGTCACGGCGATGAAGCCCCCGAGGGCCTTGGTGATCTGGATGGCGGCGGTGCCCACGCCCGAGGCCCCCGCGTGCACCAGGGCCCGACGACCCGAGGTGAGGCCACCCTGGGCCACCAGGGCGTCGAAGGCGGTGATGAACACCTCCGGTATGGCCGCGGCGTCGGCCAACGCCACCCCACGGGGGATGGGCATGACCAGACGCTCATGGGCCACCACGTACTCGGCCTGGGCTCCCCCCGAGACGATCCCCATGACCTCGTCACCGGGTGCGAAGGAGGTGACCCGGGATCCGGTGGCCACGACCGCTCCGGAATACTCCATACCCGGGATCTCGTGCTCCGGCCGGGGACCGGGAGCGGGATAGAGCCCCATCCGCTGCAGCAGATCGGCCCGGTTGAGAGCCGACGCCCTCACCTCCACCAGGACCTCCTCGGGACCCGGCTCGGGTTCGGGCACCTCGGTGATCTCGAGGACCTCGGTTCCGCCGTACCCGTTGATGGTGACTGCTCTCATGGATCCAAGCTAATACGCCACAAAGCGGGTCCGGGGCGAACCCGGACCCGCTCTGCTGGCGTCACGGAAGGGTCGACCCCATTTCACGACCATTCCGTGTGTGTGCGGCAATCTGTTCTTCGGAGGCCATCGGCCCCGACCTGAGGGGTAATCGCGGATTCACCGGAGCGGTCCGCCCCTCCGCCACCACCGAGGACCACCGAATCGGGCGGTCGACACGCCGGGGGCTACAGTCCCCGGGGATGGAATACCGCCTGCCCCGACCGCTCCGGGCCCTGGCCGCCGAGGTCCGCGAGTTCGTGGACGAGGCCACGGCCGACACCGGTCGATTCGATGACTCCTGGATCCTGGCCCGCTCCCGGGACTTCGACCATCGTCTGGGCTCCCGCGGTTGGTTGGGAATGACCTGGCCCCGGGAGTACGGGGGCGGCGAGCATTCGGACCTGGAACGCTTCGTGGTGCTCGAGACCCTGCTGACCGCCGGGGCGCCGGTGACCGGGGCGTGGTTCCCCGACCGTCAGATAGGTCCGGTGCTGCTCCAGTACGGAACCGAGGAGCAGAAACGGCGCTGGCTCCCCGAGATAGCCCGTGGTGAGTCGGCGTGGTGCATCGGGATGAGCGAACCCGACGCCGGCTCCGACGTGGCCCACATCTCCACCACCGCCCGCCGGGAGGGCGACCGCTACATAGTCGACGGCCAGAAGATCTGGACCAGTGGCGCCCATGAGGCCGACTGGTGCTACCTGATATGCCGCACCGATCCCGACGCCCCCGCCCACCGCGGCCTGAGCGAACTGATCGTGGACATGAGCTGGCCCGGGATCGAGGTCCGTCCCATCCGCGACGCCACCGGCGGTCGCCACTTCAACGAGGTCTTCTTCGACGGCGTCGAGGTACCCGTGGAGAATCTCGTCGGGCGGCCCAACCACAGCTTCGGCCAGACCATGAGACAGCTAGAGCACGAGCGGGGCGGAATCGACCGGTTGATCTCCAACCGCCGACTCCACCTGGACGTCAACGCCGTGGCCCAGAGTGCTGATCCCCTGATCCGCGATGAGATGACCCGCCTGGAGTCCGAGTACACGATCGGTCGCCTCATGGTTCTCCGCAACGTCACCCGCCAGGCCCCGGCCGGCTACTCCGCGGTGACCAAGATATTCTGCACCGAGCACGAGCAGAGGGTCGCCGCCTTCGCCTCCCGTGTCCTCGGGGTCGCCTCACTCACCGGGCCCGATTCCGTGTCCCTACCCGGGCGGGTGTCACAGAACGTGGTTCTCGCCCCCGCCTACACCATCATGGGCGGCACCGGTCAGATCCTGAGGAACATAATCGGAGAACGGGTACTCGGGCTCGCACGCGAGCCCCGTGCACCCCGGTAACCTCCAGCCATTCCCGCCGGTCGAATCAGCGGGCCGAACCACCGTCCCCCCACCCGACCCTCAGCGGGAGGATCGAACTTGACCGATCTGGCCACCCACGCCCCGACTGCCCCCTCCACCCCCACCAATCTGAAGCCGGTGATCGACGCCATACCGGCGGAGTGCTACGAACGCCCGACCTACCGGGGACTCTTCTACTTCATCCGCGATCTCGTGGTGTACGGCCTCGTCATCTGGGGCCTGGCGTCCACC
>JALSTE010000243.1 GCA_026983855.1 Acidimicrobiia bacterium | reverse complement strand
GGATCCGGGTTCATCGGTTCCAGCCAGCGAAACAGACCAGGGACCGGTCTGCTCGCCAACCTCCGTCGGATGACGACGCGGGTGCCGCAGCAGGTCAGGATCCATGGTGCGGAGGACTGACACCGTTCTGAGCGAGGATCACGGTGGTCCCCGGGTTCACCGGGACCTGGACCACCGGGACGGGGGTTCGTCCGGGAGATCGCACCGTAGGGTCCCCGTGGCCCTGCTGAGACTGGCCCTGTTCCTGGTCGTGTCCTCGGTGGCCGTGGTGCTCATGGCCTCCCCGGCCTCGGGACAGACGGCCCAGACCACGACCGGCTCGCCCCAGGGATCCCCAACCGCGGCCGGCGCGGGCTCGGACCCCGGTTTCGTGCTGCCACCAGGGGTCGCCCCTGAGCAGACCCCCCCACCGGTCGTGACCGTCCCGGCGGTGGACCCGGTTCCCGATGTTCCCGATGTCGGCATCTCCATCAACTCCCAGAGCGGGGGGCTGACGACCACCGTCACGATCATCCTGCTGCTGACCATCGGCGCCGTGGCCCCCTCCATCGTGTTGCTGACGACATCGTTCACCCGGTTCGTGATCGTGCTCGGACTCACCCGCAACGCCCTGGGCACCCAGCAGGTACCGCCAACCCAGGTTCTCACCGGATTGGCGTTGTTCCTGACGTTCTTCGTGATGGCCCCCATCCTCACCGAGGTCAATGACGTCGCCATCCAGCCCATGCTCGCAGGCGAGTTGGATCAGGGGCAGGCCTTCGACGCAGGGTTCGCGCCCCTGCAGGAGTTCATGCTGGCCCAGACCGACGACAGTGATCTGAGGCTGTTCATCGACATGAGGGGCGGGGATGAGATCACCTCCCCCCAGGACGTCCCCCCCTCCATCCTGATACCGGCCTTCGTGCTTTCCGAGCTCCGGACCGCATTCATCATCGGGTTCGTCATCTTCATTCCCTTCCTGGTGATCGACCTGGTCGTCTCGTCGGTCCTGATGTCCATGGGGATGGTGATGCTGCCCCCTGTTTTCATCTCCCTTCCCCTGAAGCTCCTGCTCTTCGTGCTGGTGGACGGGTGGGCCCTGATCATCCAGTCCCTGGTCACCTCGGTGAACACGACATGAGCGAACTGAGTCCCGACCCCCGGAGGAAGCCGTGAACGAAGCGACCGCAGTACAGATAGCGACCGAGGCCATCGTCATCTCGGCCAAGTTGGCGGGACCGGTGTTGATCGTGAGTCTGGTGGTCGGTGTGCTGGTCAGCCTGATCCAGACCGTCACCTCCATCCAGGAGATGACCCTCACGTTCGTCCCCAAGCTCATTGGCGTGGCCCTCATAATCGTGGTGGCGGGCAGCTGGATGCTCAGCGAGCTCACGGGATGGGTGGAGCGTCTCTGGTCCTCGATTCCCGCCCTGACCTGAGAGTCGGGTGTGTCCGTGATCAGGATCCTCGATTTCGTGGCGGTGCTCGCCGGTGCCGGTCCCGAACGGGGGACCGGGCGGGTGGGACACGTCCGGGGTTACCGTCCGTGAGCTCCTTCTCCGTGGATGCGGCCACCATCACCGGGATGATGTTCGCCATTTCCCGTGTGAGTGGATTGGTGCTGGGTGCACCCCTCATCGCCCGGCGGATACCGGCGGTGGGTCGGGCCGGCCTGGCCATTTCCCTCGGGCTCTTCTTCGCCACCCCCGTCGGGGGCTCGGCGGGTCTCGACGTGCCGTCGCTGGTCGGGGGCATCTTCATGAACCTCGGCATAGGCCTCCTGTTGGGTTTCTCCGCTGGTCTGGTCTTCGAGCTGTTCGCGGTGGCCGGTGGGGTGCTCGACATCTCCTCGGGTCTGGGCCTGTCCTCGGTCCTGGATCCCACCACTGGAAGTCGGGTGACGGTTTTCCAGCGGCTGTTCGATCTCACGGCCCTCACCATCTTCTTCATCCTGGGCGGGCCCAGGCTCCTCGTCGCCGGTCTGGGTGGGACCCTCGAGGTCGTGCCCCTCGACGGTTCGGTACGGCTCGATCCGGGCGTGGCCAACGTCGTGCTGGACACCGTGGAGAGGTTCTTCGTGGCCGGCCTGGAGGTGGCGATGCCGGCCCTGGCGGCCCTGTTCCTGACCGAGGTGACCCTCGGTGTGGCCGCCCGGATGATGCCCCAGGCCAACATCTTCCTGATCGGGCTGCCAGCCAAGTTGCTGGTTGTAATGGCCACGAGTGGGGTCGTGCTTCTCTCCTTCCCACCGGTCATGGCCTCGCTCATGACCGAGATCCAGCGAATCATGCTGGCCGTGACCGGCGCTCTGGGCTGAGCGGTCCGGGGCGTGTCTCGAATGCGCCGGGATGGAAGGTGTACGGCGGCCCGTGGGGCTGGTCGTGGCCCATATGGGGACCCGATCGGGGCTCTCGGTTGACCCGTCCGCTTTTCGTGTCGGCCGGACGGTCGACCACGAGGGTTGTGCATCAAAGCGGATCCACATCGACCATCATCGCCGACCAGGAACTCAGGGAGGCCTTTCTCAGGGAGGCCCTGGCCAACACCGGCTCCATTCGTCTCCGTCTGCTCGGAGATGGCGGGGGTCCCGGGATACCCGCGGCCACGGAGACCAGGGCCTATCTCGAGAACATCCGGGCCATGGTCGATTCGTTCGGTTGTGTCGAGCTGATCCCGATCCTGAGTGAGATGGCGGCCTTGATGGCCGTCGACCGCTCGGATTGGGACGTTCACACCATCGATGGTCGGGCGGCGGTGGTTGAGTCGTGGCTGGTGGGTGAACTGAGCGGATAGAACCGCCGACCCTCCGGTCCCGGTACCGGGACGGCCGCCGTGGGCACCGGGGTGTGGGTGGCGGCCCTTGCCCGCTGTTGATTCCGGCCGACGGGACCCCTGATCGATACCGGTCCAATGGACGGACCGGTTCTCTGGCCATGGACCGGCCGGGCAACGACGGATCTAGATGGCCGAACCCGACAAGGGTCAGAAAACCGAGAAACCGTCACCGAAGCGCAAGCGCGAGTACCGACGCGAGGGGCGGGTGGCCAGGAGCCAGGAGGTTCCCGCCGCTCTGTCCCTCATAGGAGCGGTGCTGCTGCTTCGATTCGGTGGCTCACTGATGCTCGATCCGATGGTCCGGGGTACGAGGGCCCTGATCCGTACCTCCCCCATGGGTCTGTCCAGCCCGGCCCTGGTCCGGGAGGTTCCGGCCATGCTGGCGGCCGGGCTGGGTCCCCCCCTGTTGCTGGCTCTCGTGATGGGCCTGGCCGCCAACTTCGGTCAGGTCGGATTCGTCTTCTCCCCGAAGGCGGCCCGCCCCAAGCTCTCCAAGATCAGCCCGAAGGCGGGGGCGGAGAAATTCAAGCCCAAGAACATGCTGTGGGAGCTGGGGCGGCTGCTGTTGAAGCTGGGTCTCCTGGCCCTCGTGGTGCTGGGGCCCATCCGTTCGTTCGCCGGGGACATCGGATCGCTCCGGGGCCTGTCGGCCTGGCTGGACCGCTCGGGACAGGCGGTGGGGACCCTGCTGATCCGGGCGTCGGTGCTGGCCTCGGTCATCGCGGTGGCCGACTACATCTACAACCGTCGGAAACTGATGGGCTCCATGAAGATGTCGCTCCAGGAGCTCAAGGACGAGGCCAAACAGGATCAGGGCGACCCCCTCCTGAAGGGTGCCCGGCGGGCCCGGGCCCGCGAGATGAGCAGGAACCGGATGATCGCCGATGTCGCCACGGCCGATGTGGTCCTCATCAACCCCGTCCGTTTCGCGGTGGCCCTGAGTTACTCCGACGGGGACCCCGCTCCCCGGGTCGTGGCCAAGGGGGCCGGGGCCATGGCCCTGCGGATTCGTCAGATCGCCTACCGCAACGGCGTACCGGTGCGCCAGGACCCGCCCCTCTGTCGCGCGATCTACCGCCGAACGAAGGTGGGCCAGTTCATTCCGGCCGAGCTCTATGAGGCCGTGGCCGTGATCCTGGCCGCCATATTCCACCGCCGCACGATGAGGATGGCCCGATGAGCCCCAACAGCAAGATCTCGGGGATGCTCCTCCCGATCTTCGTCCTGGGCGCGGTGATCATGATGATCATCCCGGTCTCCCCGGTCGTGTTGGACCTCTTCCTGGCGGTGAACATCGCGGTGGCGGTTCTGGTGCTGCTGACGGTGATCACCCTGAACGACACCCTCGACCTGTCCATCTTCCCGGCTCTGCTGCTGGTGATGACCCTGGTACGACTGGCCCTGAACGTGTCGTCGACCCGCCTCATCCTCCTGCGCGGTTACGCAGGGAAGGTGATCGAGACCTTCGGCAACTTCGTCGTCGGCGGTTCGGTGGTCGTGGGCCTGGTCGTGTTCCTGATCCTGATCGTGATCCAGTTCGCGGTCGTCACCAACGGTGCCGGCCGGGTGGCCGAGGTCGCCGCCCGGTTCACCCTCGACGCCATGCCCGGCAAGCAGATGGCCATCGACGCCGACCTCAGCTCGGGTCTGATCGACGAGGCCCAGGCCCG
Source organism: Acidimicrobiia bacterium (assembly GCA_026983855.1). Lineage (GTDB taxonomy): Bacteria > Actinomycetota > Acidimicrobiia > Acidimicrobiales > Poriferisodalaceae > DRKF01. The sequence goes on along the minus strand of JALSTE010000243.1, from coordinate 10,207 downwards.
GGCCAAGAGGGACCGGATCGCCAAGGAGGCCGACTTCTTCGGGGCCATGGACGGTGCCTCGAAGTTCGTAAAGGGCGACGTCCTGGCCGGTGTGATCATCGTGCTGATCAACCTGTTCGGGGGCTTCGCCATCGGTATGGGTTCCCAGGGGATGTCCTTCTCCCAGGCTCTCTCCACCTATTCGCTCCTGACGGTGGGAGACGGTCTGGTGAGCCAGCTTCCGGCCATCATGACGTCGATCGCCGCCGGTCTGTTGGTCACCCGGGTCGGAGGCGATTCCGATCTCGGCGAGGCGCTCTCCCGCCAGCTCCTCTCGGCCCGGAGGGCCATGAGGCTCTCGTCCTATGTGATCGGGGCCCTGGGGCTACTGCCGGGGTTGCCCAAGATCTCCTTCATGGTCATAGCGGTCACGTTGTGGGTGACGGCGGGCCGCATCGGGGCCATCGCCCCCGAGACCGAGGAGGAGCCGGAGGTCGAGGTTCCCGCCGATGGTCCCGAGGCCCTGATAGGTGAGATGAGGGTGGAACCCCTCGAACTGCGTCTCTCCTACGACATCCTGGATCTGGTGGATCCCGAACGGGGTGGTGACCTGCTGGAGCGGGTCAAGGCCCTGCGACGCCAGATCGCCATGGAGATAGGCATAGTCATGCCCCTCGTCCGGACCCGCGACGACGTGACCCTGCCGGCGTCCACCTACTCCGTTCAGCTCGACGGGGCGGAGGTGGCGCGGGGGATCGCCCCCCGTGATCAGGTGATGGCCCTCCCGGCCTCGGAGAGCGACGACTTCCGTTCACTGGGGGGAACGCCCACGACCGAGCCCGTTTTCGGGCTGTCGGCCTGGTGGCTGCCCGAGGCCAGTCAGGCCCAGGCCACGGGTCTGGGTGCCACGGTCGTCGACCGGTCCTCGGTGATCGTCACCCACCTGGCCGATGTGGTCCGCCACAACGCCGATCGTCTTCTGACCCGCCAGGACGTTCAGCTCCTCGTCGACGGTCTGCGCTACGACCAGCCGATCCTGGCCAAGGAGATCGATAACGACGTCGTGCCCCTGGGACTGCTCCACCGTGTCCTGCAGGGGCTACTCCAGGAGGGCGTGGGGATAAGACAGCTGGGTCGAATCGTGGAGGCGGTCTCGACGGTCGCCAAGCAGCCGTTCGACGATGTCCTGGCCGCGGCCCGGGTCGCCCTGGGCCCGGCGATCGTGGCCGCCCTGAGTCCCGAGGACGGTCTGGCGGCCGTCACCTTCGACCCCGTGTTCGAGGTGGCGCTCCATGAGGCCATGAGGGAGATCGACGGCGAGAGACGGCTGGTCCTCGACGGTGAGAACGGGGCCCGGCTGGTGGCCGAGATAGCCGCACAACGGGGTTCGACGGTGGCTGGAGACGCCCCCGTGGTCGTGATCTGCGGCCAGGGGCTGAGGAGGGCCCTGCAGAGGTTCCTGGTGGCCTCGGGAATCGACCTTCCGGTACTCGCGTATCCGGAGATTCCCGGTCAGATGGAGATCACCCCCGTGGCGATCATCGGCGGACAATTGGAGCCGGGTGCCCGTGGCGAGGTGGTGGGAGTGGGAACGACCGGAGGCGATGACGGTGGTTGAACCCATGGCTGACCGGTCGACAGGACATGGAGACCGGACCGGCTCCGTCCGGAGGGTGTGGAGGGCCGTATGACCGACTACTACGAACCGACGGAAGTGTCCCTCGAGGAGAGGGGCACGGTGACCGTGGAGGCCCCCTCGGTGGAGGCCGCCCTGGAGGCCGTGGCCCGTCAGTTCGGTGAGGGGGCCCAGATAGTAAAGGCCGAGAAGGTGACCAAGGGTGGGATCGGGGGCTTCTTCGGCAAGGAGACCTATCAGATCACCGTGGCCGAGAACCCGATCCATTCAGAGCCCGCTCCCGGTGAGTCGGGTGGCCCTGACGCCACATCCGGTGGATCGGGACCGGGGAGGAGCACCCGTGTCGGCCCAACCCCCCCGGGCCGGATCGATGCCGCGGCCGTGGACCTGGTCCTCGAGCGCCTCGAAGCGGACGAGATCACCGACCACGGAACCTTCGGTGAGGCCCTCCGGGCCGAACTGAGGGCCAGGGACCTCGGTGAGACTCCCCCGATGGAGAATCCCGCTCCCGAGGTCATTGACCTGAGGGACGGGGTCTCCGCGTCTGAGGGTCCCGGATCCGCTCCGGTGGGGCACATGCCGTGGACCCGGCCACCGGCCGAGTCCCTCGATTTCCAGACCGGGGGAGGGATCGGGGTGGATCCGTCGCCGACGCGCTCGGCTCCCGCTGACACCGGTCGGGAGACCCCCACCGACACCGGGTCGGGTACCGAGCCGGGGCTGACCTATTCGCCCCCCCGCCACACCGGAAGCGGACCGGAGACGGAGCGCCCCCTGGGCTGGCCATCCGATGGGTGGCAGACGGGGACGGGACCCGTTGACTGGTCGATGGATCGCCTGGCCCGTATGGGACTGCCCTACTCGTGGCTGAGCCGTATCGACGGCCTGGACCCTCTCGACGACATGGCCTGGGTCCATCGTCTGGCCCGGATCGCCACCGAGGTGTGTGGTCCGTTCCCGACCGGGGATCACCTGACGGTGGGTCTCGACACCCGTGGGGTGGCCGGGGTTCTCGGCCTGCCGACGGTCGTCTTCCCCGGAGTGCCCCGCTTTGAGGGCAACCTCGCGGTGTCCCTCCTCAGCCCCTCCCGGACGGCGTTGGACTGGCTGGACCGGATAAGGGCCAGGCGGCCGATCCATCTGGTCATCGATCCGGGTCTCCCGGCCCACGTCGCGACCGAGACGGAGCCGGCGGTGGTGTCGTGGGTGGACGGGGCCCTGACGAATGCCCTCGAGGTGGTTACCGCCGGTGAATCCGTACTCGGCTACCGCTTCCGCTCCGACGGGCACGTCGTCCGGGTGAGCCCCTTCGAACTGGCCCTCTCCATCAGAGAACTGCTGCCGCGACGATGATGGTCTCCGGTTCCGTCGACCTGAGACTCGCCGACGTAGCGCGGGGGGACCGACGGTCGTGAAGGACGTTCGCAGGGTCCTGTCGATTCTGGGTCTGCTGGCCCTGGGCTGGATCTCCCTACTCCTGGTGATGGGTCGAATCAGCCTGCTTGACGCCGGTATCCGGGCCCTGGCGGTCATGGGCGCCGTCCTGCTGGTCGGAAAACTCGTTCGTGTGGGAACCGGGATCCTGGCCAGTTCCCTGGAGGGTGGTTCGGCCGGTCAGGGTTCCTGAGTCGGTCCCTGGGGGAGGTCCGTGGTTTCGGTTGAAGGTGGTTCGGCCGGTCAGGGTTCCTGAGTCGGTCCCTGGGAAGGTCCCAGATCCTCCCCCAGAACCGTCACCGCGGCCTTCACCACGGTGGGGTCGAATCGGGTGCCGGACCCCTCCGCGATCTGCTCGACGACCCCTTCGAGGGGGGTACCGCCGTCGATGAGGATCCGGCAGTTGTCGGCCACGGCGATCACCCGGGCCGGGTAGGGGATGTCCTCACCGGACATCCCGTCGGGAAATCCCGAGCCGTCGAAGTTCTCATGGTGGCGGTGGATGGCGGCGGCCACCGCCTCACCGGCGGAGAGCAGGACGAACTTGCCACCCTTCTCCGGGTGTGTTCGGTAGGCCTCGAGCTGGTCTCCGGAGAGCTCGTCGGGATCGGTCCGCAGGACCTCCTCGCCCAGCCCGACCTTGCCGATGTCGTGAAGACTGGCGGCGAGCCTCAGCCGGACCAGGTCCAGCCCGTCCATTCCGAGTTCGTTGCCCATCCTCACCGCCAGGGTGGCCACGGCCTCACCGTGGTTCTCGCCGTAGCGGTCGTGGTCGGCGACCCATCGGGCCAGGTGGAACGCGGCCTCCAACTCCGTGGTACCGGCTTGGGATCGGGCCAACTCATCGCCGCTTACGACTCCACCGTTCTGGGTCTCCGCTGCCCGCACGGCCCGGTCGGCCAGTTCCCTCAGGGTTCTGGGATCCCCGGCCACCTCCGGCCCGGCGTGTCCCACCGCCAGGAGGATGCCGTCGGTACCCGAGGGGGAGAAACTGCCCGCGGTCTCCACCAGGCGGCGGCTGAACTCCGATCCCCGGACCGCGTCCATGGTCGGACCCAGATAGGCGAACTCCAGCTCCCCGAGCTGGTACATCTCCGCCCCGTACTCGGCGGCGGTGGTCTGGAACAGCAGGGCCAGGCGGCGCCGGACGAGATCGAACGTCGGACGGTCGAGACGGCCGAAGGACTCCTCGGCGTTGGCCACCGTGATGTAGCCCAGTCGGGGGAGCAGATCCCGTTGGCCCAGCTCGGCGAAGCGCACCTCGAATGACGCCGAGAGGGGCAGTCGGGTGGTCGCGTCGGTCTCCCCACCGGCCAGGGTGCCGGCCCGGAGGTTCTCGATTCGCTGGGCGAACCCGGTGACGAGCGGCTCGGGGTCCACGGGTGGTGGCTCGTCCTTGATCACCCCGTCCTCACTGGTCGCGGACCGGCCGGGACCGGCGTTGGGGACCAGCTGACGGAGTACCGCCTCGTCACCCTCGGCGATGATGCTGGTGGCCCCGAGCTGCAGGAGTTGGCGAGCCACCTGCTCCCCCCCGGCATGGCAGACGACGACCACCGGGCCCCGAGCCGACCCCGACACCTCCTCCATCACCGGATCGATTCGGATCCGGGGCAGGCGGGTGGACAGAACCACGATCTCGGCCCGGGCCACGGCCTCCAGCCCGTCGGTTATCTCGGCCGCGAATGACTGGCGGATCCTCTCCTTGGAGGCCTCGGACAGCCACAGTGAGGCCAGGTCGGCCTTGGGTCCCTCGTCGCCCCTGGAGTCATCGGCCATTGGCGATCAACCCACCGGTGTCAGCCGGCGGCCTGATGGGAGGCGGCCGTCGGTGGCCCGGCCGCCTGCAGGCGGGTCAACCAGGTGGACTTGGTGGCCATGTTCGCCAGGTAGGCGGCCCGGTTCCGGCGTCCGGGTGCATCCTCGGGCACCTCGGCCACGTCGGAGTACATGGTCGTGAAGTAGGACCTCATGGCGTGCACGGCCTCGGCCCTGATCTGGGATACACGGGCTTCGGTCACCCCCATCGACTCGGCGATGGACTGGAGCATCTCTCCGTTCAGGTAATAGCGGGTGATGACGTCGCGTTGCAGTTCGGGGAGCCCTCCGATGGCGGTCCTCAGGGTGCCGATCATCTCCCTCTCGGCCAGATGCTCGTCGGGGATACGATCGGGGGTGTTCTCCTGGATCCGTTCGCCCAGTGATACCCGGTCCTGGTCCTCCTGATCCAGGTGCAGCAGCGACGAGGCCACCGAGGCCGCCTTGCGGCTGTGTATCTCGTCGACGGGAACACCGATGGCCTCGGCCAGTTCGTCCTCGGTGGGCTTGCGCCCCTTGGCCGCCTCGAACTGCTCCTCGGCGTCGTGGAGTTCCCTCATCCGGCGTCTCAGGGATCTCACCGCCCAGTCCCGTTTGCGGGTGGAGTCGATGATGGATCCCCTGATCCGGATGGCCGCGTAGCGACCGAAGGGGACGCCCGTCTCGGGCTTGTAGGAACGCGAGGCCTCGACCAGTCCCATGGCGCCGGCACTCCAGAGTTCACCGCGGTCCACATGGCGCGGGTATCTGGTGGCCACCTGGTTGACGATCTGCTGGATCAGGTCCAGGTTCTCCGCCGCCAGTTTGTTCGCCTCTGATTCTGATCGGGCAGATCTTCTGGCCCGCTGCCGCACTGAAACCGCCTCCCTCCCGGCGTCCGCCGGCGTTCGGTGTGCTCTGGTCCTGTCGGCAGTACTTTCCCGGTTTTGAGGAGTTGACTGCATTCTGTGGTTGATTGATCTCTCTCGGTGGGTCCGATGTGACCCCGCCCCGGCATCGAGACCGGGTTGGCGCAGGGGAGGACGGTGGCACTGGCTGGGATCAAGGGTACGTGACGGAGAGGGCTGGGCGGTGGGCTTCACCGGGGACCGGCGCGGTCGACGTGTCAATCATGATCGTTGAGCACCTGGCGATGTCGCCGCGCTCCCTTCCGGGAGTCCGGTCGACGTGTCAATCATGATCGTTGAGCACCTGGCGATGTCGCCGCGCTCCCTTCCGGGAGTCCGGTCATGTCGGTAGGTGAGGTGCTATCGCGGATCAGTGCCATCGAGGCCCGGTTCGGTATCGACCTGCTGTCTCCCGTCGGGGGTGTGGACGCCGGTCGCTTCAGCGGACTCATAGACCAGGCGGGAGCGGCCGACCTGCTCAACTCGGCGGGGGCCGGGGGGGCGCTGCGGGCCACGGATCTGGCCGACCTGGCCGATGTTCTGGCTGTACAGCGCCGTGAGGTGGGTCTCGCCCCATCCCCCGGGCAGACGGGGGTGGCGGGTCCAGTTGTTCCCCCGGTGGCCCCCGGTGTTCGCCTCATGTCGCCCCTGGCCGGTTTCGAACCCGGTTCGGGTTTCGGCCTCAGAACCGACCCGATTGATGGCTCGCAGAAGATGCACAAGGGGGTTGACATCGGTGCCCCGGCCGGAACCCCGATAACCGCGGCGGGCGATGGGATCGTCACCTGGGCGGGTGAACGCGGCGGGTACGGTCAGCTGGTCGTGATCGACCACGGTGGCGGGGTTGAGACCCGATACGCCCACCAGTCACGTCTGGACGTTACGCCCGGACAGAGGGTGGCTGCCGGTGAGGTGATCGGGGCGGTGGGTTCCACGGGGCGCAGTACCGGGCCCCACCTCCACTTCGAGGTCCGCGTCGACGGTGAGGCCGTCGATCCCGCTGATTGGCTGCGGCGATGAACGTCCCGAACCCCTCCGAGGTCATCCGGACCCCGGACCCGGCCGAGTCCCGCCTCCTTCAGGCCATGGACTCCGAGATCGAGGCTCTCGAGCGTCTCGTGTTCCGGTCCCGGGCGGTGATGCTCCTGGTGGCGGTTCACGAGTTCTCCAAATTGTTCCTGGCTGTGGATGACCTCGAGGCGGCCTCTGAACGTCTGGCTGAGAAGTCGTTGCTTCGGGACCTGGCCGTGAGCGAACTGGCCGCGGCCCGCGGCGTGGACGAGGTGTCGGCCCGATCCCTGTTGGAGAGCACCGAGGACCCCTTCCGCACCGAGCTGGAGGTCCGGGTGGAGAGACTGAGAGCCGGGGTGGAGGAGGCGACGGAGGCCCACGCCCTGGCCACCGACCTGGCCCGAGGCGCGATCGACATCATCGGTCGTCGGGCCGAGGAACTGGAGAACGGGGGGACCGACCGGCTCACCTACGGCTCGGGACCCAGGATCCCCCCGCCCCCCTTCCTGGTCCGTCAGGCCTGAAACCCCACACGGATCACCGTGGTGCGTGCCATGGACGGGCCCCGGCCCGGTTCGTGAAGGGCACGGTCAGGAGTCGTTCCTACGGGCCTTCAACAGGCTCAGGGTGACGCCATAGGTGGTCATTCACAGATCGGCAGGGTCAGGAGTCGTTCCTACGGGCCTTCAACAGGGGGGAGCCGGTGTCCACCGACCGGGCGGCGGCGGCGTTCTCATCCAGCACCTGTCGGTAGACCTCCTCACGGTGGACACTGACCGATCGGGGGGCCTCTATGCCCAGACGAACCTGGTCCCCACGGACGTCGATGACGGTGACCTTGATGTCGTTGCCGATGATCACCGACTCGCCCTTGCGGCGGGAGAGAACCAACATCAGCGGATCCGGGGAATCCGGGGCTCGCGGTACATCGGTCCTCCTCGACGGGTCGTCCGCCCACCCGTCCCTGGGTCGCGGTCATTCGAAGAGGAACAGTACCCGCTGGAGGGGGGAACGAGATCCGCTCAGACGGCCTGGAGATCCACCCGGGCCCGAACCGGCCACTCGCGATCGGTCAGGACCACCTGACGCCCCACCTTCGCCCTGCTGTTGATCACGAAGGGTCCCAGGAGGTTGAGGTACACGCAACCGGCCTGGGAATCGAGGGTCACGGGGCAGAAGAGAACCAGATCCTCCGGTGAGGTGATGCCCAGGTGTTCGAGTTCCCCATCGTCTATGTCGGGTCCGTAGTCGGCGAAGAAATTCCAGGGTTGGGTCACCACCAGGGAGACGTCGTCGTCGAGACAGGTGAGAAGCTGGAACAGCGAGTCCTCAGGGGAGTCCGGGGCGGCCGAGGTGAGCACGAACCGGGTCTCGGTGGTGAGCCCGGGGATACCGTCGGGCAGTTCTATGACGGCGTCCCGATGAGCGGGTGGGAGATCAGTGGCCATGGCGTTCCCATCATTGTCGCTCATGGTGGGACCCGAGGGCGGTATGGCACGGGAATCCATCATGTCGAGGCTCACTGGAGGAAGTCGACCAGAGAGGGTTGAATGGCCCGGCCCACCGCACCCAGGGTGGCCTGGAGGGCCACCTCCTGGGTCTTGAGCTCCAGTATCGCCTCGGTGAGATCCACGTCCTCGGTCGAGGAGAGCTGCTGGCGGAGGCTTTCGTCCACGGCCAGGTTGCGGCCGATGGTCGTCTCGATGCGGTTTCCGACCGCCCCCAGCCTCGACAGGCCGAGATCGATCCGACTGGTGGCCGTGTCTATGGAGTCCAGGGTGTTGGACACGGCGGTGGTGTTGCCGGCCTGCACGTCGGTGATCAACTGGTCCAGCATCGTGAACATGTCGTCGGAGGCGTTGAAACCGAATATCTCGTCACCCGTGACGTTCACCTGCACCACCTCGGACTCGCTGATGCGTCGGTTGACCGCTCCCGAGTCACCACCGTAGGTCCACGTCGACCCGACCTTGGTCACCGCGTCGTTGGTGGAGAAGCCCGAGAACAGGCCCTGTCCCAGGTAGTCGGAGTTGGCCAAGGCCACGACCTGCTCCTGTATGGAGGACAGCTCCTTGGCGATGGCGTCCCGTTCGGCCGGTTGCAGGGTGCTCGAACCGCGGATCGCCAGGTCCCGGGCCCTCCTCATGGCGGTGAGGATCTGCTGTAGTCGACTGTCGGCGAGATTCACCCGGGTCCGGCCGTCCTCGGCGTTCTTGTTGGCCTGGGCCACCCCGGCCCGCTCGGACCTGAGAGCCAGGGCGGTGTTCATCCCGCCCACGTTCTCCGAGGAGACGAGGAACTGCTTGCCCGTGGCCAGGCGACTCTGGGTCCTCTCCACCGATGAGAGTCGGTCCTGGAGTCTTCCCAGTGACCGGTCCATCATCAATTGGGTCGATATCCGCATCGGGTGGGTGGCTCCTGTGGTCGATTCCGGTCGGTGATCAGGGTGGACTACTAGCGGCCGACCAGGCCGGTCCGGTTGATGAGGGTGTCGAGCATCTGGTCGGCGGCGGTGATGACGCGGGCCGAGGCCTGGTAGGCCCTCTGGTAGCGGACGAGGTCGATCATCTCCTCGTCCACGTTCACGCCCTGGGAAGCGGTCCGGCTCAGCTCGGCGCTGGTGGTGAGGTCGGCCTGGGCGTTGGCGGTCTGGCGGGCGATGGCGGCCCTGGCGCCGATGGCGCTGGTGAAGCTTCGAGCCGCCCCGTGGACGGTCAGGGTCCCGCCGGCCGCCACGGTGTCGAATCGTAGATCCGCCAGGAAGCGGGCGTTCTCGCCGTTGTGGGCGGGGAAGGGGCTGCCGCCGTCGGAGGACGCCGCCAGTTCCGACGGGTCGGAGATGGCCACGGCGATGGTTCCCGAGGGATTGAGGGCCGAGTAGGAGAGGAGATCACCCCCGGCCACGCCCGGGGCGGTGAACCCGGCCTGGTTGCGGGCGTTGACATTGTCGGCCAGGTCGGTGACCAGTTGATTGAGGTCGGTTCGGATACCGGTCAGATCGCTGGAGAGGAAGGTCTGAAGACCCCCGATCTCCCCTCCCGCCTGAACGTCGAATCCGGTGCTGTGGGTGAGGGTGCCCGTGGCCGCGTCGTAGGTGAGCGACTGGGCGTGGGAGCCATCCACGAGGGCCAGACCGTTCAGGGTCAGTCGGGCCGAGTTGTCCTCGTTCACGAGTATGTGGGCCCCGAGCTTCTGGGCCGCCTTGTCGAGGAGTTGGTCGCGACGGTCGAGTAGGTCGTTGGGCATTCCGTTCTTCGTGCCCGAGCGTTGAATGGCGTTGTTCAGATCGGCCAGCTCCTGGAGCATCGAGTTGGCCTCGTCGACCGCCACGGAGAACTTCAGGGACGTGTCGTCCTGGAGTTGATCGACACCCTTGGAGATGGAGTTGATGCGACCGCTCAGGGAACTGAGTTGGGAGATCACCGCTACCCGGGCGCCCTTG
>JALSTE010000242.1 GCA_026983855.1 Acidimicrobiia bacterium | reverse complement strand
GTGGTCCAGCAGGAAGTGCTGCTCGTTGCCCCGGAACCGGGTGTTCCAGCCCAGGAAACCGAAGCCCCTGGCGGCCATGTGGTCGGCGAGATAGTGCTCGGAGAAGTCGATGTTGTAGTGGGTGGCTATGAAGGCCGTGCGGGGCCGCCGACCCCTGGGGTGGTGGTAGAGGCCCTGGCAGGGGTGACCACCGGCCCCGGCCCGGCCCAGTACCGGTGAGTCCAGCCCCACGAACTCCCGCTCGATGTCATCGGTGTCGGTCATGTGTGTCCCCCAGGTGCCGTTCGGTCCCGACATCGTGGCCCATGGTCGGGGAATTGGGAGAATCAGGGACGTCGGGCCAGCACCGACGCCACCCCGTTCCCCTCCCGGGAGTCCAGGATCTCCAGGCCGGGCAGGAGTTCGACCAACTCCCCGGGGCGCACCCGGTGGCCACCGCCCACGGCGTCCCGGGGGGCGCCCACGTCGCTGAGCACACTGATCGCGGCCACGCCCCCTGGTGTGAGGCGGTCGGCCAGCCCGCCCAGGAAGCCCCGGTGGAGGAACCTCTGGCAGACGATCAGATCCAGATCCCCGGCTCCCTCCGGTGGTCCGGCGTCCATGTCGTGCTCGGAGAACGTCACCCGGTCGGCCACCCCGTGAAGCTCGGCCAGGGCCCGGGCCGCGGCGAGGGCCAGGGGCGAGACGTCCACCGCCGTCACCCTCAGACCTCGCAGGGCCATCCAAACCGCCTGGGCCCCCTGGCCACAGGCCACGTCCAGGGCCCGGCCGGTGGTCGGGAGCAGATCGAGATTCCCGGCGGCGGCCTCCGGTGGGGAGGGTTCGGCGGGGGGACGTCGGGCCCAGCGACGGTCCCAGTGGTCTCGGTCACCGGTGGTCATGGGTGGTCATGGGTCGTGGTGGGGTCGGTCATGGGTGGTCATGGGTCGTGGTGGGGTCGGTCATGGGTGGTCATGGGTCGTGGTGGGGTCGGTCATGGGTCGTCGCCCGGCCGGGTGTGGTCGGCGAGGATGGCCACCGCCTCGTCCACGTCGTCGGTGAAGTGCACGAGGTCCAGCCAGTCCCGGTCGCCGCCGACGGCGGTGAGGAGCCTCCCGACCGGAAGTTCGTCGGTCCAGAAACGGCGGCCCAGGAACACCATCGGGCTGGGGGCGCCGGTGACCCCGTAGTGGTTCTGGGTGACGTCCTGGAAGATCTCCTGGACCGTTCCCGCGCTTCCGGGGGTGAAGACCACGCCGTAGGTGGCTATGGCCAGCAGCCCGTCCTCCCTGACACTGTTGGCGAAGTACTTGGCGATGTGGGACGCGAACACGTTCGGGGGTTCGTGCCCGTACAACCAGGTCGGAATACCGAGTCCGGCCCGGTCGTCGGGTCCCGGGGCGAAGGTCTCCCTGACCCGCCACGCCGAGTCCAACCAGGGACCGGGGGAGTCGAAGCGGGGAACCACGGCCAGCATCGCCAGGGCCTCGTCGAGGGCCTCGTCGGGCCGGGAGGCCAGGAAGGCGCCGAGGTGGGCGGCCTCCATGGCCCCGGGACCCCCTCCGGTGGCGGTGAGCCGGTCGAGGCGGGCCAGGGAGCGTCCCAGGCGGGCCACGGTGGCGTAGTCCCCCGAATCCCGACCCAGGGAGTGTCCGCCCATCACGGCCACCACCCGACGGCCGTCGATGAGTTCGTGGAGGGCGTCGGTTATGGCGTGGTCGTGGATGCGTCGGGCGAGGGTCTCCAAGATGTCGGCGCCGGTGTCTCCGCCCGAGTCCCGCCACCGACGGTAGATCCGGTTGTCGAGGCTGTCGGTCCAGGTGTCGGGTTCCCCAGGCACGAATCCCGCGTAGAGCTCCTCGGGGTCGTACAGGGTGTTCCGGTACGGGTTGTAGGGAAGGCCTTCGAAGGGAGGGAAGATGAGGGCCCCCTCCCGGTGGGCGTGGTCCAGCAGGGCGGAGCTCATGTCGCATCCCAGGAACGCGGCTCCCCGCAGGGGCCTCCCGGTCAGTGCGGAGGCGAAGGGCCGGAGGTCCAGGGACTGGAACACGGCGCCGCACAGGTCGACCCCCGACCCGAGGGCCCGCTCCAGCTCCTCGGGGTGGTCGATCTCGAATATCGGGCCGCTCACGGCGTGGTGCCGGGTCGTCCGGCGAGATCAGCGACCAGCTCCAGCAGACGATCCAGATCCGAGTCGTCGTTGTAGTAGTGGACCGAGGCCCTGACCACGGCGGGGATGTCGCGCATCCCCAGGTCCAGACGTGAGCTGGGGGCCCGGCTGGCGGTGGTGTTCACCCCATGATGCCGCAGCCAGGGGACGATGTCGTCCACCCGGTGTCCCTCGACGGTGAAGGTCACGATCCCCGACCGGTCCACACCCAGGTCCCGAACCTCCACCCCGTCGATTCCCCCGAGGGAGGATCTCAGCCCCTCGGCCAGTGGCCGGATGGTGTGCTCGATGACGTCCAGTCCCAGCTCCACGGCCCGGCGGGTGGCGACACCCAGACCGATCTTGGCCGCGTAGCCGGTCTCGAAGGTCTCGTAGCGGCGGGCGGAGTGGATCGGGTGGTACTCCATCGGACCGGTCCAACGGGCCCCGACCCCGTCCATGGTGAGGGGTGGGAGCAACTCGTCCAACAGGGTGGACCTAACGTAGAGCATCCCCGTTCCCCTGGGTCCCCGCAGGTACTTGCGTCCGGTCCAGGTGGCCATGTCGCAGCCCAGATCGGTGACGTCGAGCTCCATCTGACCCGCCGACTGACAGGCGTCCAGCAGGAAGATGGCCCCGCTGTCCCTGAGGACCTCGCCGACCCTCCGGGCCGGCTGGATGAGCCCTCCGCTGGTGGGGACGTGGGTGAGGCAGACCAGCTTCACCCTCTCGTCGAGCATCTCGGTGAGGGCGTCGACGGAGACCTGGCCCGAGGCGTCATCGGGTACGACCTCGATCTCGATCCCCCGCAGGTCGCGGGCCCGCAGCAGTCCGAACATGTTGGAGATGTACTCGCTGTGGGTGGTCAGGACCCGGTCGCCGGGTCGGAGGGGAATCGACTCGAAGGCCGCCCACCAGGCCCGGGTGGCCGATTCGGCGAAGGCCAGCTCCCCAGGATCGCAGCCCACCATGGCGGCGGTGGAGGTGTACACCTCCTCGAGTTGCGCCGCGGCCCGGTCGGCGGCGGCGTAGCCGCCGATGCGGGCCTCGAGATCGAGATGGGCCTTGACCGCGTCCACC
>JALSTE010000241.1 GCA_026983855.1 Acidimicrobiia bacterium | reverse complement strand
GATGCGACGCCGTTCTCCAGCATGTGGATGGCGTTGTTCAGATAGGGGAACAGCAGGGCGTTCACCACGAAACCGGCCCGGTCGACCACGTCCACGGTGTCCTTGCCGCACGAGCGGGCGAAGGCGGTGACGGCCCTGATGGTCTCATCGGAGGCGGTGAGGGGACGGACCACCTCGACCAGGCTCATGACCGGAGCCGGATTGAAGAAGTGCAGGCCACACACCTGGGCCGGACGCTCGGTGGCCATCGCCATCTCGACCACGGGGAGGGTTGAGGTGTTGGTGGTCAGGATGGTGGTGGGCCGGCAGACCCGGTCCAGTTCGGCGAACAACGACTTCTTGACGTCCAGATCCTCGACCACCGACTCGATGACCAGATCGCAGTCGGCCAGTGCGTCCATGTCGTCGGTGACCGTCGCCCGGGCCAGGGTGGCCCCGGCCGCCTCCTCGTCGATGCGGCCCTTGTGCACATGGCGGCTGAGGGACTTCTCGAGATGGGCCAGGGTGGCGTCGGCCGACTCCTGCCGCCGGGAGCGCAGAATGACCTCATGGCCGCTGGCCGCCGCCACCTCCATGATTCCGCTGCCCATGATGCCCGATCCCAGGATTCCCACCCGGTGAACTGGAGTGGCCTCGGCCTGGGCCGGTTTCGATTGATCCTGCATGTTCGGTTGCCCCTGTGTGCCATGGACCCCGTCGGGGGGTTCGCGCCCCGCTCCACTCCTCCGCCCGGCGCCGGGGCGGCCGGGGAAAGAACATTCGCAGAGGCTGCAAGTTACCTCAGGGTAACCTGCAGCCCCCCGTGGGGGTCAAGACAGGGGAGCAGCCGATCAGCCCGAGACCGTGGCCTCGTAGGCCGCGATGTCGTCGGGGCCCGCCTCGCGGATCTCGATGGATTCCACCACGACGTCCTCCACGGGGCGGTCCGACTGGTCGGTCTGGGTCTCCTGGATGGCCAGGGGTACGTCGATTCCGTCGATCACCTGTCCGAACAGGGAGTAGAGGGGCGGCAGCCCCACCCCGGCGTCGCCGGTGACGATGAAGAACTGCGAGCCGTTGCTGGAAGGATCTCCGCTGTTGGCCATGGCCAGGGAACCGATCCGGTACTCACCGGCGGCTGGTTCGCCGCCGGTGAAGCGATAGCCCGGAGTGCCTATTCCCCCGGCGTCCTGTACGTCGCCACCCTGGATCATGAACTGATTGATGACCCGGTGGAAGATGGTGCCGTCATAGGCGTGCCACAGGGCCAGGAAGATGAAGTTGTTGGCCGAAACGGGGTCCATGGCCGGATCGATCAGGACGTCGAACCCACCATCGTTGGTGGTGAAATGGGCCACGTACCTGGCCGACTCGTCTATGCAGGTGGGCGGGGGCCCGGTGAACTGGGTGTGCCGGGGGGAGCTGCCGTCGAAGGCCGGGCATTCGGGGGCCACGGGTGTGTCGTCTCCTCCGGTCTGGCCGTCGGCGGGGGCGGAGGTACTGGCGGGAACCGTCGTGGCGTCGTGGCCCCCCGCCGCCGCCACCGTGGTGTCGGCGGAGTTGGAGGATCCTCCGGAGAACACGTTGTAGAGAACCACCGCCCCCAGGGCGATGGCGGCGATGACCACGATCCTCAGGATCAGGCGATTGCGGTCGTGTGCCTTCTTCTCCCTCATCTCCTGCTCGATGCGGCTCATTCTCAGAGCCTTCTGACGTTCCCGTTTGGGTGTTCCCATGGGGACCAAAACTACCAACGCCCCGACCCGGATCCGGCCTGCCCCGGGGAGATCGGTCCGGGGGACCCGTGGACCGGGCCCGGCCTGCCCGGCGGTACATTGGCGTGCCGTGGCCCTAGTGATCCAGAAGTACGGCGGAACCTCCGTCGCCGACGCCGACCGGCTCAAGGCCGTTGCCGAGCACATTGCCTTCACCCGACGACGGGGGACCGACGTGGTGGTCGTGGTGAGCGCCATGGGCAAGGAGACCGACAAGCTGATCGCCCTGGCCAATCAGGTGTCCACCATCCGTCCGGACCGGGAGATGGACATGCTGCTCAGCACGGGGGAGCGTCGCAGCATGGCCCTGCTGTGCATGGCCCTGGCCGAGATGGGAATCCCCGCCCGCAGCTACACCGGAAGCCAGGTGGGGATCATCACCGACGACGCCCACGGCCACGCCAAGATCCTCGAGGTCCGGGGGGACCGGGTCCGGGAGGCCATATCGGAGGGGGTGGTGGCCGTCGTGGCCGGATTCCAGGGACAGTCCCTGGGGAGGGAGATCACCACCCTGGGCCGGGGGGGTTCGGACACCACGGCGGTGGCCCTGGCCGCCGCCCTCGGTGCCGACGTGTGCGAGATCTACACCGACGTGACCGGGGTCTTCTCCGCCGATCCCCGCATCTGCCCCCTGGCCCGCAAGCTGACCCGGGTGAGTTTCGAGGAGATGCTCGAGACGGCGGCCGTCGGGGGTCGGGTCCTCGCCCTGCGCTCGGTGGAGTTCGCCCGAAATCACGACGTACCCCTGCACGTGCGCTCCAGCTTCACCTGGGAGCCGGGCACCTGGATCGTTCCGGAGGAACCCGACATGGAAGCCCCGATCATCTCCAACATCGCCCACGACCTGTCCGAGGCCAAGGTGACGATCACCAACGTCCCCGATCGCCCCGGTGTGGCCGCCAAGATCCTGCGTTCCCTGGCCGACGCCGACGTCAACATCGACATGATCGTTCAGAACACCTCCACTGAGGGCACGACCGACATGTCCTTCACCATGCCCAAATCGGACCTGGAGGCCAGCCGCAAGGTACTGGCGGAACTGGTCAGTGAGTTGGAGGCCAGCGGGGTCACCACCCAGACCGACATCGCCAAGGTCAGTCTCATCGGAGCGGGGATGAAGACCAGCCCCGGGGTGGCGGCGCTGATGTTCGAGACCCTGGCCGAACAGAAGATCAACATCGAGATGATCTCGACCTCCACGATCCGCATCTCGGTCGTGGTGGGCCGCGACGACGTGGAGAACGCGGTTCGGTCGCTGCACACCGCCTTCGGTCTCGACGCCGAGGTCAGCTACTCCGCTCCCCTTCCCGAACGCCGCTGACGGGGCGGTAACCCGGCCCGATTCTGCCGGTCCGGCCGGGATGGTGACCGGGATGGGCCTGATGGGTCCGATCGGTATGGACCTGCAGATCCGAACCGCGCGGGGCCCGGTTCGGAATTCGTGTTTCCGGCCCGGCCTC
>JALSTE010000240.1 GCA_026983855.1 Acidimicrobiia bacterium | reverse complement strand
TACACCGCCGTCACCGAGGAGTCGTGACTTCCGGCGAACACCGGGTTGATGTCGGAGGTGGGGTCGATTCCCATGTTCAGCAACTGCAGTGAGGGGAACAGGTAGCCCGAGGTCGAGCTCTCGCCGGTGAAGGCGACGGTCTTGCCCGCCACCTTGGAGAGATCACCGATACAGCTGTAGCCCGGTGATATCTCTGTACCGTCATCGGTGGTGTCACCGAACTCCTTGCCGTTGTCACCGAACTTGATGCCGACCTGGAGGGCGACGGCCTCCAGAGCGTCCACCTGTACGACCTTCCCGTCGCGGTTCTCCAGAGCCGTCCCCTTCACCGGGGGTTCGGTGCAGATGTCGGGGTTGTTGGTCATCCACTGTCCGTGATAGGTGGCGCTACCGAACCGGATCGACTGGATCAGTGGTTCTATGTTGTCGAACTGCTGGCTGGCCAGCACGAAACCGAAGGGGCCGAACGCCCCCAGGTCGGCCTGACCGGTACCCATGGCGGTCACCAGACCGGTGTAGTCGGTGGTGACGACACCCTCGACCTTGATGCCCAGGGCGTTCTCCAACACGTCTATGAAGGGCTGGATGTCGTCCTGGAGGGTCTCCTGCTCCTGGGAGGGTACGAACCCGAAGACGATCTCATCGGGCCAGTCCGCCTTCATGGCGTCCTCGGCGCTGGTGGTGGCCGGGGCCTCGGTGGTGGCCGCCGGAGCCTCGGTGGTGGCCGCCGGGGCCTCCGTCGTCGATGCGGGCGCCGCTGTCGTCGATGCCGCCTCGCCGCTGCCGCCCGAGTCGCCGCAGGCCGCGGCCACCAGGGCGATGGCGGCGAGAATCAGCCAGAATCGCTTGCTCATTTTGTCCTCCTGGAGCGGGACGGGGTCCGCTCACCCGTCACGCTAGTCACTGCGGGACGGTCGGTGCGCCGTTTCCCCTTCAGGCCGGCCCCTGAGGCCACTCCATCGAAGCCCGAACCGATCCCCGGTCCGCACTCAGTCCCGGTTCCGGCGGGCGATGAGCTCCAACACCTCGTCCCAGTCCCGGGCGTCGACCACCCCGGCCACGGGCCGGTTCCACGGCCTCACGTACCGGATGATCAGGGCGTCACCACGCCGGGCCGCCAGAGCCTCGAGGTTGTGGGGGCCGTCCTCGACGTAGACGTCACACGCCACCCGGGTCTTGTCCCAGACTATGTGGACCTCGGTGGCCGGGATTCCCTGTTCGGCCAGCCAGGCATAGGTGTCGGACACCGCGAAGTCGGGCTTGGTGGTCACTATGACCAGGTGATGACCGAGGCGGTTCAGTTCGTTAAGGGCCTCGAGGGCCCCCGGATAGGGACGCAGCACACGGAACAGGCTCGAACCCCCTCCGCAGTCCCGGGCCCACTCCCAGAATCCGTCCATGTCCCCGAAGTGGGTCATCTCGGCCGGGGCGTTCCAGACCTCAATGTCCGCGGCCTTGAGATCGGTGCCGAAGTCCCGGTTGTAGCAGTCGATCCACCCCCCCGAGAAGTCGGCCACCACGCCATCCAGGTCTATTCCCAGCCTCAGAGCCATCGGGGGACCATACCGTGTCGCGGCCGGGCACTATGGTCCCCGGTGGTTCCGCTGTCCCAGCCGTTGCCGCCAGTCCCGGAGACCTGAGATGCCCCTCGGCCGATCAACCCATCTCGCAGGGCCGCGTTGACACCCGGCGGGGTGGTGAAGGTGGATCTGCTGATCACCGGCGCCCGGTGCCTGCTCGACGCCCGGGTGGAGATCCGGGACGGCCGGATCGCCTCGGTGTCGGGCCGGGAGACCGAGGTCCCCCTGAACCTCGCCTCTCTGGCCGAGGTGTCACCGGCCAACGGCCGGGGGATCCTCCTACCGGGATTCATCGATCTGCAGGTGAACGGCCTGGGAGGGGTCGACGTGCCGACCGCCGCCCTCTCCCGGGACACCGGGCCCTGGTTCGAGATCGGGCGTTCGCTCGCCGCCGGTGGTGTCACCTCCTGGCTGCCCACCATCGTCACCCGACCCCTCGGCGACTACCCGCTCCTGCTCGCCAACCTGTCGGAGCTGGCCCACTCGTCCCCCGGGGGCCCGGCGATTCTCGGAGCCCACCTCGAGGGTCCCTTCCTCGGGGACCGCCCCGGTGCCCATCGCCGAGAGTGGCTGGTCCCCGTCGACCCGGGATTTCTCCGGGACCTGCCTCCCGTCGTCCGACTGGTCACCCTCGCCCCGGAGGTCCGGGGAGCCCCCGAAGGGGCCGGCATCCTCGCCCAGAGGGGCGTCACCGTGTCCATCGGCCACACCGCCGCCACACGCGAACAATTCGCCTCACTCCGTTCCTCGGGGGCCACCATCGTCACCCACCTGTTCAACGCCATGACCGGTATCCACCACCGACGGGGAGGAGTGGCCCTGTGGGCCCTCAACGACCCCGACCTCGACGTGTGCGTGATCGGCGACTCTCACCACGTGTGCCCCGACGCGATCCGCCTCATTCGGTCCACCCGGCCGGCTGGTCGGCTGATCCTCGTCTCCGATTCCGTCGCCCACCTCGGCCGCGGCCTGACCGGTGCCGGCGACGGACTCCCGGCCCGCCTGCCCGACGGCACCCTCGCCGGGTCGACGGTGCGCATGGCGGGCTGCCTCCGCACCCTCATGGCCACGGGCGCTGATCTCCGGGAGGGGGTCAGGACCACCTCATCGGCACCGGCCCGGGCGTTGGGCCTGACGGACCGGGGCCGTCTCGAGCCGGGGATGAGGGCCGACATGGTTCTGCTCGGGCCGGATCTGCGAACCCGGACGGTATGGGCGTCCGGCCGGAGGATCCACGGCTGAGCCTCCCGTCCCACCACCCGCTCGGGAACCAGGTCAGCCCCCGCCCCATCACCAGACACCAGGCGGAGCCGGGGGTAGGTTCGGCCCATGCAGATCGTCTCGGCCCTCTTCGTCGACGGCTTCTCCCTACGCGACGGTGGTGGTGGCACCACCCGCATGGACCTGACCGGGGTTCACTTCTCCGAGTCACTGGAGGTGGCCCTCCCCGCCCACCTGGACACCCAGCTGCTGGTGCTCATCCGCGGTCCGGTCCGGATTCCCGCCTCGGCCGCACTCACCGTCACATTCCTGAGGGAGGGTCGGGTCCTGGACCGGGTCACCCACACCCTCGAGATCGACCCCGGCCGTTTCGCCTACCGCCTCGTCCGCCAGACCCTCACCTGGACCGAGCCG